>CAZZLV010000062.1:0-10901 GCA_964655155.1 uncultured Bdellovibrionales bacterium | reverse complement strand
TACTGAAACGCTTCTCTAAATCCAACCTAGTAGCAGAGATTATTCGAAATGGTAGTACCAATCCATTAGCATCTAAAACCTTGCAGCTGATTGAGCTCGAAGAATCGGGGCACAGATCTGTTGATTGGTTAACAACTAAAGTAGCACCCAAGATACTCCAGATTAAATCACCGAGAGCTGATTCATAGGGAACGGCAAAGCTGCCTTCACCTGAGATAAACTGTTGGGTAATCTCTCGGCCCGGATCAATAATCGTATTAAATTTGGGAATTACCCGCTTTCCAGATACGTAGTCCAAGCTATTTAGTAAGAGATCGTCTGTCTGAAGAGTCAGATCTCCGAGTAGGTTTGGGTCAAGCCCGGTTATCGATACCTCTGAGGTGAGCTGTTCGAGGTTTTGATTCAAAAATGAGAATACCGCTTGAGAGGCGCCATCTTTCATGACTCTACACGCTGCTACTGGCTCAATCATTGCTTGCGCTGATACTTGGATATCTTTCTCTGTGGTAAATTCCGATGCAGGTCCGCTGATTTCAAACTTCGCTAGACTATTGTCTCCTGATTTAATAACGACCTCCGAATCTGGATTGACTAATATAGGTTTATTGAAACTGCCATTTGTGTCAGTTAGTACTCGATGTATAACCGGCTGTAATTGTGCGCGCTCCTCTTGAACCTCGACCGGTAGTCCAGCGATCGGCAGTCCACTGGCGCTGTTAATAGCTGAGCGCACTACGCGTATATTTAGCCTTACCGGATCATTTGGAGTTGGAGTGGGAGTTGGAGTTGGAGTAGCAGGATCGCCACCTGTTGGTGGTCCGATGAGCTGAACTCCGTAATTAAAAATAGCATCATCCCATTGTACGAGGCTCTTTGTAGTGACACTGTTTTCAAGGGTCTCGCCGAGTTGTTTCCTTAGCTCCGATGCGCGCACCTCTGATTGATTAGTAACTGCCGAATAGGGCTGGTCGAGGATCGAAGAGTAGAGGGTGGCTCCAATTCTAGTCCATACAGTAATTTGCCCGGTAGTTGGATTGAGGCTCGCTGTTATTGAATCTACTACACCAGTGTGGATTAATATCGGAGTTTTCCATGTCTGTAGCTCTCCCGAATACATTCGAGTAAGAGCGGCACCATCAGAGCGGATGTAGAAGAGATGCAGATCACCTTCAGTGCTGGGAATGAGAGCTATCTGCGACTTCCCTAGTTGATTCGACACAACGGAATCAGAGAGGCTAAAGAAGGAGTTTGATTCAGCGATGTATATGCGCTCATCAGCGCCACTTTCATTGCCGATGAATAGCCCTGATGAGCTCTTGGTTGGAACAGATGCAACCAGAGCCCATTCCCTATTCCAACGCCAGATACCTCCGGGAAACCCCTGTTCTGCACTAACTGGTGCGTCTCCAGCAACATAGATAGCACCGTTCTGATCAATAGCCGCCCTGCTCACCGCAAAGGGTAGCCCAGTTCCTAACGGCTTCCAGCCAGTGCCGTTCCATGCTGCGATGTGACTAGCCGAGACATCGCCGATAACTTCGAAGTCTCCACCGGCGATAAGTGAGCCAGTTGAATCAAGTACTAAAGTTCGAACAGAAGCGTTGGCACCGCTACTGAGTGGACGCCAAAATGAGCCTGTCCATTCAGCTACCCTGTTTGTTAGCACTGCGCCCGACCGCTGAAATGCTCCCGCGGCGTACACAACACCCTGCCGGCCGCTACACAGGCTCAAGACTGCTCCATCAAATCCCTGCTGTGCTAATGACCAACTGTTGCCGCTCCAGATGGCTATATTTGAGGCTGGTATACCTGATGCGTTTGAAAACTCTCCGCCAACGAAAAGCTGGTCTGTCTGATCAAACGCCAGCGCATATACTGGGCCATTAACCCCACTTCCCAGAGCAGACCAATTTCCTGACACAAGCTTGGCCACGTAAGCAGTGCTGATAGAACCGCTGCTGGTAAAATCTCCTCCGGCATATAGGTCGCCAGTACTACTCAACGTCAGCGCCCTTACTGGGCCATCAAAGCCCTGACCAACAGCAAACCAGCGCGCGCCATCCCAGCGTGCTATGCGATTGGCTGTTACTCCGCCGATTGCGGTGAAGTTGCCACCAACGAACAACTCACCTGCTGCATTAAAAACGGCAGCATATACAGCTCCGTTGATGCCTACACTTGATAGTGGACTCCATTCACCCAATCCGAGTTGGTCAGGAGCGTCTACTTCATAGGTTGGCTCAAAACGAACTATATTAGAAGCGCGCCTAAGACCTGCTTCTTGAAACTCACCAGCAACAATTAATTCCCCTTCAGAGGTGCTTGTAAAAGCAGCTGCAACACCGTCTAGGCCACCTGAGTTCGGTATACTAGGTGTTATCGGCATCTCTGATCGTAAGCTAGCCCACCTTGTGCCATTCCACACAGCAGCGTAGGTGGTGCTATCGTCCGAGCCTAAGCGTAGCTCGCCACCGATATAAATTCTATTAAACGCATCGCTCATAATGCTAGCAGAGGATATTTTTCCGGATATTCCGGACCCAAGTGCATTCCAGCGAGCGCCATCCCAACGAGCTATATTGTTGGCTGGAACACCGCTAGCGCTTGAGAAATCACCGGCTACATACACATCTCCGCGCAGAGAGACCGTGACCGCTCGGCCAACGCCATCTACACCTGAACCTAAATTGCCCCACTGATAGCCATCCCACCTGGCTACTCCACGCGCTGATACACCTCCAGCGTGATTGAATGCCCCCACAACATAGATCTGATTCGTAGTTACATCGATGTCATACACTACGCCGTCGGTGCCACCACCGCTGGTTGCGTCTCCCAAAGCTCTCCAAGCAGTGCCATCCCACTGAGCAACATGCTGCGCATTATCTGTACCAGCTCGGACGAAGTCACCGCCGATCACCACGGTTCCACGCGAAGTAATTGCGATCGAGCGCACAACTCCGTTAGTGCCGCCGTCTAATGCGTTCCAACGCTCACCGTCCCACATCGCAACATAGGCGACAGTTGTGGCTCCAGCTTTAGTGAACTTTCCAGCGGCATACAGATTGCCATTAATATCAACCGCTAACGCCAAGACAGCGCCATTCAACCCGGATCCGAGAGATTGCCAACGTATGCCGTTCCAGACAGCAACATGGTTAGCAACCATGCCATCTGCTGTTGAGAACTCACCACCTGCAAAGATCTGGCCCGTTGAGTCTACACACAAGGCAACCACTCGGCCGTTAAAATTTGAGCCAGCGAAAGCGCTGCCGGCGAGATCTCCGGGGGCAGAGGAGGTGCTCCAGTTTGCTCCGTTGTGCCGATATACTGCAACATTGGAATTACTCTCACCTGACACCGCCAGCATGATCTCTCCCGATGCAAGCGGCACAAGTGCAAGCGAGCCGATCACAGCCGCCGGGCGTCCCAGATTTGCAGCAGTGCTAAACGTTAGGCTAGTAGCGGTGATTAAACTGCTCGAACGAGATGTAACAACCTGATAGCGCTCACCGAGCCAAGAGCGGAGCCGTGTAGCGGCGAGCCAGATGTAGCCCTGTGTGTCTATAGTTAAAGCCGCCTTGGTGTATCTAAAGACGCCAGCTTGGCTCTTTAACGGAGTCACCTCAGGTTCAAACGACAAGCTACGTCCAGAGAGCGTTCCACGACGGACAATTATATCTCCAGTCTCGTTCTCTGTAGCGACCATGACATACGATTGTCCCAGTCGGCGCTGAAACGCTATTGAGAAAAAAGGCGATTGGTACGGTAGCGAGCCTAACGTAATCCAGTTCACGCCATCAGTAGATCGGGCGTATCGAAGAGCTCCATCGCGCACCGAGAAGCGCCACTTAAAACCTGAATTAGAATCGGTAAAGAATCTCTGTGAGCTCTGTGAAGTGATCGCTTCAACTGTATCTGCCGCTAAAGCATACCTAGTATCAGCCAAGGTAGCTGCTATTACACCGATGCCGATGACCCAGCATATGAACCCAATCAATGGTCTATTCAGGTTGCCTAGTGGATGCATAGAGCGTTTTTCACAAGTCATGAGCGATGTAGCGGCTTTTGGAAAACGCTATCGATTCGCGGATGCGAATCAAAACAACGACCTATAGTGATTTACGGCAAAAGCCTTGCCAGTTTTACTGGCACGGACTTTTGCAAATCACTATAGACCGCACATACTCAGCTGATGACAGCAGTTTCTGAAAGCTCTCGAATCTAGCTTCAATAAATTGGATGAGAGGAGCTGTTCTACTAGTTGCGAATAGCTCAACAGCAGCCGGCGACTAGCAGCCGAGTAAAATAGGTGTGAAGTTATTTATGCGAGCTAAATAACCTTGATACAGCCCGTTAGCGGGCTTATCCACAGGTAAGATTAATAATCCTAAATTTGCCAGTTAAGGAGAACGAAAATGGTGCAGGTGGCTAAAAGCACACAGGATTTTGAACTTTTCGGGGGCGCAACCCTGGCACCGTCAGGGTGAGCACCGAAAATTCAAAAGACGCAGTGATTTTAGCCATATGCGCCGTTTTCGAGCCCGCAACTGCCGAATTTAGGATTATAATCAGTATCGCAGTAGCGGCGCGTGCTTAGAATGTCGTTTTGCAGGCTGCCAAGTGAGAGGTTGCTAAGTGAGCCTAATCAGTATTTTTCACGAAGCTCGCTGCGCTCGCCGTGAAAAATCCAAATTCCTCCGCTGCGCTTCGGAATTTGTAAGTGCTCCCTTGCACTTGCTCGCCCGAATCTTGCACTTTTGTTGCGCCCCCTAAAAGTTCAAAATACTTCGTGCTTTTAGCCAACTGCGCCATTTTCGTTCTCCTTAACTGCCGAATTTAGGCTAAAAGAAGCTAGAGGGATCCGCTCTTGTGATTAGCGGTAGCGCCGCACCTGGAGCTGCTCCGTTGCCGCAGTCTGTCTGCACAGATCCCTGAGCAGCACTACTTAGCGTGCATCCTAATCCTCCTGCGGCAGCAATTCCTGCACCACCACCACCGCCAGCAGAGCGTACCGATGCACTAACTAGAACTGACGTGCTACCAGCATTTCCCCCGGTAGCCAATATTGAGCCACCAGTGGTGGAAACATTTGGCGCCAGAAGATGAACTAGACCACCACCACCACCACCACCTGCGGCAGAATTAATCTTAGAGTCACCACCAGCACCCCCGATCACCTGCACAACACCACTTTGAGTAATCGATGTCTTTGAGGCGAGTATGATCGCACCGCCGCCACCACCACCTGCGCCTGCGGCTCCATTTGCGCCATTAGCACTAATGACACCTGAGTTTACTAATTCACCACCAGCGAGTATCGTTAGCGTTCCACCCCCTAATCCTCCAGTTGTATCTCTGCCAGCTCCTCCCGGGCCACCCCCAGCGATACCTAGACGGAGTAATCCGCGTAAAAAAGGTAGACTAAAGGCTCTGCCTCCTTGACCTCCGTACAGGGTTACAGCATTAGAGCCGTATTCGCCTGAGGCTGCCACACTTGCAACTAATCCTGATGCTGGTGCTGCACTCGATGGGGCAGTGAGGGTCGTAGCTGAGAACGCCTCTATAACTCCACCTTGGCTCTCTGAGAGAACCCTTATAGTTCCCTGATTGGTGAATACCCCCGTACAGCGGATGATCGTACCACTGGGTAGTGTCAAAACCCGGCGTGCTGGGATCGTAAAGTCTCTGAATTGTCCAAGTAGCTCGCGTAGGTCTTGTGAGGTATCAGCTACAAAATCTCCGCTACTGCCGTCGCCGTAAATTCGCAGCGCGCCATCCGCACCAATTGCTCCCTGTGGCCCGGCCGGGCCTTGCGCTCCAGCAGGCCCTGTTGGCCCAACTTCGCCAGTTGATCCACTTGAACCTTTTAGCAGCCCTGTATCGATTAAAACTTTAAAGCCTTTTGGACAGGTGTTGCCTTTTGCAACGACCAACGCCCTTCCAAGAGCGATCTTCTGACGCGCCTGAATTGAGCTCTTTACGCACAGCAGCTCGGCACCTGCTTGGTGCTGGAGGCCGCTTAATAGCACCACAACTATAAACGCCAACCACTTTGGCTCCCAGGGAGTCTTAAACAGATGTTTTGAGATAATCAGACTCATGTTTGCTTCCGGCAAGGTCAGCGTAAAGCAAACTCAAGAAGTTGTCGACCACCCGTTAACCTAAAAAGAGCAGTTGCGGGCCCCAAAACGGCGCATCTGGTTTAAATAACTTCGGCTTTTGAACTTTCCTAAGGCGCAACCCTGGCGGTGCCAGGGTTGCGCCTCCGAAAAGTTCAAAATCCTGTGTGCTTTTAGCCACCTGCACCATTTTCGTTCTCCTTAACTGCCGAATTTAGGTTTAACGGCTCGCGGAAAATGCTCTCGATTCGCGGACGCGAATCAAACAACAACCAATTCTGATTTATGACGAAAACCTTGCCAGTTCAGTTTTAATGACACGGACTTTTGCCGGTCACTGTAGTGATTAGAGGCGATCTTTTTTTGTCGCTCGCAAAGAAAATCAGCCCAAAAAATTAGCCCCAGCACCATCAATCTGTATCTGACGCTCATAAAAACAGCGCCTTAGCGACGTTATCCACAGAATAAAAAAAGTTTAGTATTCAGCTCAAAATAAAACTCTATTTGTTAAGCAATCGGGGGATCGCGCCGTAAACATCCCTTGGGAGGCGGAACCCCACACAAGTGGTTCTCCTCGTGATGAAGTGCTTAGTTAGTAAAGGAGTCCACATGAAGTTTAGAAATTTAAAGTATTCATGCGCAGTGCTGGCACTAATAGGCAGCACTCAGGTGGGGCAGGCCCAAGAGGTAGAGGCAAAGGCGATGCGGGATGCGGTGAGGGTGGCGGTGAGTAAAGCCCACTCCCCAAATGCACTATTGAAGTTGCAACGCATAATAGCGCGTTTTACCGGAACGCCCTCTGAAAGCAAATTACGGGAGGTTAGAAAAGCGATCAGAAGTACAGCAAAGGCTTACAGCGAGGCGGCTGAAGAGTTGCAGAATTTGTATGCGGCTATGTCTGGGGCTACCGGGAGCTCGGGAGGTGGCGAGAGTATTGACGGAGCGGTGCAGGCAAAGTCGTTGGTAGGGGGGGTGATTCCGAATAATGTCCTTACGAATGTCGTGATTCCGGGGGGTGGGGGGAATGGCAGTGGCAACAGTGGAAATGGCAACGGGAGGTCAAGACCACGACCTCCAAAACTTGAAAATCCCAGTGGGCCAAGACTACCCCCCGCGCAGACGGGAAGAGGCAACGCTCCAATCGTCGGTTAGCAAAACCATTTTTACCCGGCAGGGATGGGTAAATTTTCTGCCGGGTATTCTAAAAAAGAGGATTTCGCAGACCCTAAAATAGCGCTACTGGAAATTGTGTAACGGTCGCTCCAGCGCATCAAGGATTTGTGAAGCTTCGGGTCGCAAACTTTCAAGTTCAGCAAAATTATCTCTCCCAACCCTTAAATATTTAAATAGGTTTTCAGCATCTTCTGGGCCTCGCGACCGTTGGGCAGCCTCCAAGAACTGGATAGTCATGTCAGAAATAGTAGAGTTATCGTTATTATTTTCGAGTATTTCCGGGATCTTAAGGATTAAATTGATGTTGCGAGCATATTCCATCAAATCGCGAGCACTTATTTGATCAATCTCTTGCTCTTCCATGCTTATAATCTTAAATGCCTGATCGACAGCCAATTGCCAGTCCCCCTGCTCAACCAGAATGGAGACGACACACGCCCCGCACCGGCCAAATTGATCTGCTTCTAATGATAAAGCAGCTGCATATGCCATAACTTGGTTGTCTGATATTGTTTCCTCAGGAACGTACACGCGCGCATTCTCAAGCGCTTGTAGCCCAGGAAAGTTAGGGGGTAGTTTTAAAATCTCTGTGGCGCAAGTTCTCACTACTGCGTCTCGATCCGGACTAGCTAGCCGCAGAGCACCAGAAATTCTGGTAGTGAATATATTTGAAGAAACGAAATCTCCTATCTCAGCTAGGCTCGCTCTATCAGCATCGACAGCATTGTTTATTGCATTTTCAATTAGCTTCTTGGCAACAGCTAAACTGTCACGAGAATCTTCATAATGCTTTAAGTCACCCCCATAAATGAATGCCATTCTAGCAAGAATTCCCCCCATAACCTCCTTACGAAACTCCTCCTCCCCCGGGAGCTTCGTATTTTCATTCAGCCATTGAAGAGCTACTAGCGCCTGGTCAATACTTGCGGGTGTCGCCTGTAGTATTAGATCGTTTACATATGCCAAGATATCCCGTGTTGTGGCGTGCCCTGGCACTGAGTGATTCTCATTGCCGCGCTGCAACCTGAGCGTTGTTGTATCGCCTGTAGCTCCAGCAGATTTAGCCCCACTAAGCGCTGCTTCAATAGCCATATTCCATGCGCGCAGATCTTCTCTTGCTCTATCTCTTTCAGCAGTAGCATCACGCCTAGTCGATGCCTCTGGGCTAGTTCTAGCGAGGGCATCGTAGTAGAGTAGCCGAAGAACAGCAGCAGAATACGAACTCTCTTCAGAATTAGCTTGCCTAAGTTTCTCTAAAGCGCTCATTACTCCACCTAATGAAGCTGCTTCCTCGGCACTGATACCAATGCTCATCCATCGATAATCGGTGCGATTTAACCTAGAGGTTACCCAACCTTCTAGAAGCTGAATCACGGCTTTACAGTATTCTTTAGCTTCTAAATCGCTAAGATTACCCGCTAGAAAGTCACTTTGAACGCGTGTAATAAATTGTTCGATTAGTCCTGAGCAATCGAAATATCCGGGAGTTAGCTGATCTTGACTGGCCGCTAGAGCTATTGGCTCAAGTTCGGGTATTTTGGCAAGTGGAGCTGTAATCGGTATATGACCCCCTGGCCGCCTGCTAAGATTAAATGTTATTCCGATCTGATACGCCTGAACCGAAATCGGCCCCTCGGCAGCTTTGATAAATGTAGAGTATTGATCAAGAGCTGCCTGTCTATTAGTTATTCTAGTCTGTAGTGCCTGTCGGCCATCTTGTAGTGCTCTAATCTGTTCTTCTAAATAACGGTTCGCGTCTCTAGCGGCATCTCCAATACCAGGCATATTCTCACGAGCAGCTGCAAGAACACTGCTATAATCATTTATTGCTTGATTTAACTTAGGTGCATCATTATCCAATTTATCAGCAGGTAAAGCTCTAATCTGTGCAGCTAAGTCAGATACTAAGATTTCTGTATTACTGCCGGATATGTTTGTGATTGCAGTGGACAAAGCCTTGATAAAGGCCCCTAGCGCCTCATCTGTTTGGTATCCGATAGTTTCTACTTGCTGATTGGCAAGAGCTTCGGCGTGTGCACGCTCATTGTTTTTATATATATATCCACAAAATCCTAGAACGGCAGTGAATAATCCGGTCTTAAGTAAAGCGTCGAACCTCGGACGTAGGGCTAGCCAGTGCTTGGCTTGGTATAGAGATCTCTTAAGAGCAGGTAGGGACTCTTCATATGCAGTCACTTTTGTCTGCGACTGCCAGGCTTTTAGATCAGCTAATAAATCCGCTACGCTCTGATAGCGGTCAGCTGGATTTCTTTGAGTTGCTTTAAGCGCTATCGCCTGTAGCTCGGCGATGCCTCGCAAGCTACATCGTGGGGTGGGTTTTTCGAAGTTGCAGCTAAGGTTTGTAAGTAATGATTCTTGTAGGGTAGCATTCTTGTTTCCGTATTTTGAGGGCGGTGCACCACATATAATCTCATATAAAATAATACCTAGCTGAAAGATATCTGTGCGCGGACCAACTGAGCCAAGGTCTGATAAATCACCCTCGGTAATTGGCACTCTTAAAAAGGTTGATAATCCAGTTGGGCCAAGGAGTGCTATTTGCTCAGGGGCCATATAGCTACAGGTGCCAGCAACCGTCCCAGCCATAGTTTGAAATTGGCCTGGGCTCGTGTCGGTATCAGAGAGGGTGCTAGCAGAATCTGCTGTCGTTTCTAAATGTGCGCCAAATAGGGATCCGGTTCTCTTCCCAAGGCCAACATCTAGCACATACACCTTAGTTCCATCTTGAGATATCATGATGTTCTCAGGTTTGAGATCTCGATGGATAATTTGCTTTTCGTGCGCGCCGTGAATAGATTCGCAAACTTTAATCAAGCTCTCGATAAGGGAAGTGAATAATTTGCTAGCTTCCGGCGGATTACACGCTAGCTGTGTTTGGGCATCGTCAATTAATTTATGCATGGTGAATCCCTGTATACGCTTCATAACAAAGCCAGGACTACCACTTGCATCGATTATCTGGTCAACCAAGAAAGGAAAGCCTTCGCCGCTAAGTAGTTTTAGAATCTCAATTTCTTCAAAAAAACGGGCTCTTTCTGTATCAGTGCTATTGGGCTTTAGCATCTTAGCGACATACAGTTGGCCATCATTGTCACTTGAAAAAACCTCATAAACTACGCCCATCCCGCCCTCACCAAGTTGGGCTCCCAGATGCCATACTTGACGTGTGCTAGAATAATCAGGGGTGGGTAGAGTTTGTTCCGCTAAGTTTATTGACTCTGACTCTGACTCTGACGCTAAATCTGAAAAACCAGTTGAAGCCTCTGAGCCAGTTTCCCCAGCAATTACCGTGGGTTCTGCTTGAGACTGGTTACGACCAGTCCCCTCTGGCCCTTCAGCCTCCTCTGGCCCGTCAGCCCCCTCTGGCCCGTCAGCCCTCTGCGTTGCACCTACCCCCACCCCGACCTCCCAATTCCAAACCCACTAACCTAACCCAACTAGGCTAGTTACTAGTTATGCCACACTGCGCAAAATTTATGACTTTTAATCTTAAAAAGATCAACCAAAATGGTGCAGGTGGCTAAAAGCACACAGGATTTTGAACTTTTCGGAGGCGCAACCCTGGCACCGTCAGGGTGAGCACTC
>CAZZLV010000061.1:0-10984 GCA_964655155.1 uncultured Bdellovibrionales bacterium | reverse complement strand
CTAGCCATGCGTATCACTCATACATAATGGCCAATACTCGGTTGATCCTTGATTTGGAGGTTGTTCCTGGCAATGAACATGCACCCCTCAATGCTCAACCCTGGTTGTGGCGGCTGATAGATGAGCTACCTGAAGCAAAGAGACCGAAGTTACTACGAGGCGACTGTGCGTTTGGTAATGAAAGTTATGTCAGGGGCAGAGGAGAGAAACATTCAGCACCTCTTTAAACTTCGGAAGTATAAAGGCGTAAAAGCCTTTATTCATCGAGCTTTTAAACGTTCTCGATGGTAAGATAATTAAACCGTTAGTCTTCCGGGCTTTTTTCTTCCTGATTGCGGCAAGAAGTGGGATCGCGACCTGATATGCCGTGGTCTAAACTAGTACCACTAGAAGACCCGCTAGGCAATTAAACCAGACAAGAGCAAATCGTTCAGCACACCCCGACAGTTCGAGTACTTAATCGATCTCTGCTTTATGCGTGGCGATATTGGGATTGCTATTAGCCAAATTATTTCGGACTATCTTCCCTGTCGTCCGCGCTCCGGACGAAGTTGTGAAGTCACGCCGACTTCGCTAAAATAAGGAGAGCTTATGAACTATCGAATTTTCACTATCGCATCAGCGTTCCTCATCGTCGCTGGTTCGGGCTGCGCATCTATCCTCAACGAGAAAACTCAGAACGTAAACGTCGTCACTTCAAACGGTCACAAGGCTGAGGTAAGCATCGACGGCATGCCTTTTCAGGTGCCAGGTGTTGCTTCATTTAAGCGAGCGAAAGGCGACAAGCTCATCACTACACGTGACTCAAAGTGTAATCCAACGACCGTAGCTCCAAGCACTGTTGATAACGTGTTCTTTATCAACATACTCTCCGGTGGCGTGTTTGGTTCCACCACAGACTACGGCACAGAGAAGATGTGGAAGTATCAAGACACTGTCATGATCTCATGCAAGGATTAATATCCTGATGAAAGTCATAAAAAGGGGAGCTCTGATGCTCCCCTTTTTTTTATTCATTCACCTCTTGTTCGCCTCCTCCTGCCTCGGAGACCAGGCAGAGGCGGCCCTGCGAGCGGCGCGGGAGTTAGACCTAGCGAACGAACCCACGTGGAAGGCACTCTTGCACCACGCCCGCGGAAAGTGTTTCGTGGACGACGCTACATACTACCTTTCAACTAGTCAGTGTTCGCTTTCTGATGAGCTCAACGCTCTGGTCAAAGCGGCCTTCAGTGACGACTCTTCCCTTCGATACGACATCGCCTGCCGATTTCCAGCTCGCACGATCTTTTTGCGCGAGCGCCTGGCGACACGAGGCATACTCGTACCAGAAGCGACCTGCACGGAATTCAGTGAATACACTCAGCGCGCCCCCGCAGATAGCATCTCGCTTGTTTTCGCCGCCGAGAACATCACTCATCCGATGAGCATGATGGGCCATGTGTTCCTGAAATTCAGTGGCAAGACATCCTCCGGGATAGTCCTTGAGCATAGCGCGTCGTTCTTCACCCGATTCTCCGCACTTAACGTGCCGGCAGTAGTGCTCGATGGACTATTTCTCGGAATGCCAGCTTTCTTCGCGCTCGCGCCATATTCTGAGCAGATTCATGGATACCGAACACTCGAGGGCCGCAACATCTTCGAGTATCCCCTAGCTGCAACACATATTCAGAAAGCCCTGATACACGCCCATGTGTGGGAACTTCGCACCATCAAGTCCCCATATCTCTTTGTCGGTTACAACTGCGCTACCGTCGTCTATTTTTTAGTATCCCTCGCGAATCCGGCACTGCTTGATGATTTGGGTCCATGGATTTCTCCGATTGATGTGGTTAGGAAGACCAAAGAGAGGAGGATAATTAGGTCTCGCCACTTTATCCCTTCTCTCGATTGGCAAATACGATTTTTCGCTCAACAGATCGGCAGCGAGGCAGCGACAGATGTAATTACTACCCTCCAAAGCGGTTCGAGCGAGCAGATTCAAGCGCTTGCGCATGATGAGTACGAGCCCCTACGCCGAGCCTTAGCGGAAGCGCTCATTGAGCGAGAGCGACAAACTCCACGATTCCTTGATGGAAATACAGAGGAGGTTTACAAAACATTCCTTGAGCAGTCTCTGCAGTCTACACCAGAACTTGAAGTCGAAAATCTCAAAGACCCCACATCTGGCCCCCGCTCAAGTAGGTTTACTTTAGGTGCTACCCGATTCAACGGCGCTTCCTACTCCAAAGTCGAGGTACTTCCCGCGTCTCACTCATTATCAGACGACAATGCTCGCTCATACTCAGAGTCATCTCTTGAACTTGGCGAGGCGTCGATCCTCATAAATCCCGATGAACGGCGGGAAGTAGTGGTTGAAAAGATCAACCTGTATGCGATGGAATCACTCGTCCCCTACGACCGATACATCGGCGGCACATCATCGAGGCTTATCGTGGGAGCGCAACAGGAGTGGGACGGATCCCTATCACCTTACACAGCCGGTCACATCACTGTCGGATTGGGCAAGAGCGCCCTACTAAGCCGCGACTTTTCCGTATACGCCCTCGCGAATGGCGCGTCGAGCTACGGTGATGGCAGGTTTATGCTCTCGTACTTCCCAGAGCTTGGTGCCATGCTCTACGAAATACTCTCGATGAAAACTATAGCAAACTACCGCTTAGTCTGCGGGCAACACGGCTCAAAGAGCTGTTATCAGTCTGCTAACATAACTCAGTCGCTCTTCGTGAGCGATTACCTCTCACCGTATTTCAGCTTCTCGAATCTCTGGTCGGATGATCAATCGGCTCAAGTGTATGAAGCCGGATTGAAGCTCTATTTCTAGAGCCCGGAGCGCGGAATGGGGGATAGTTTTCTTAACCCTAAATTCAGCAGTTGCGGGCCCGAAGACGGCGCATCTGGCTAAAATCACTGCGGCTTTTGAATTTTTGAGTGCTCACCCTGACTGTGCCAGGGTTCAAGCCTTAAGAAAAGTTCAAAATACTGTGTGCTTTTAGCCATATGTACCATTTTCGCTCTCCTTAACTGCCGAATTTAGGGTGAGTTTTTTACACTCTGACAGGCCCCTACTCGTCCCCAAGAGCAGCTGATCTTACAATTCTTCCAACCATTATTTGAGCTAATAGCCACATAGCAACAACAACGCCAGCCACAAACATCAAAGCCTCTACTATCGGCCTGGCACTTAAAGTAAAACTTAGCCCCCAACCAAATACCAGCGGATTGATATAGGCCGTTAGGCACCAGCCGATTATTACACCACCTGACACCCCACCAATTATCGCCATCAAAGCTACCGCGGCAACCTCTAATGTTAGCGAGGCAACAAGTGTCGTATGCGTGACCCCTACGACATGTGCCACTTTAAGCTCTCTACGCCGCTCCCATGTATACTGCGCGGTTGTTGAAAGGAGGCCTAATATCGCCATCAGAAAAACAATTGCACGTACACTATCAGCAACTCTAAAGGTTCGGTTAAATAACGTTTCGACCAGATCCAGCAACTGGCGCTGGTCTCGTACTGTTATTGTAATCGGCGCTAGCTGCTGTATAAGAGATTTAATCTTTTCTAGATCAAGTGAATTAAACAGATCGACTGTTAGCGTCTCTGGATTGTGCCCGCGATAGGTTGATTCAAAATCTAAGCGGTCAATTACAATTAGTGGCTGCTCGGTGCCAAATTCCTGGAACGTCCCTCTTACCGTATACCTTGCGCCTGCGACTATTATCTGTGAGCCAATCCGTACTCCCAGCTTGCGCGCCGCACTCTCGCTTGCAATCGCCTGACCACTCCAAGAATCTGCCGCAGGGATACATTGACCCGATATAAACGAGTAAACTTGACGCTCACACTGGGTTCTCAATTCAACGCCGCCAATAACTACCGACTGCTGATTGATAGTCGCTGCTGTCTCAAAGTACGGAATCACCCTCTTAACTCCGGATAAATTAGCGATCTGCTGGGCTATGCCAGGTGCGAGTCTAACTTCATTTCCTGAGCCAGATACGCTAGATGAGATAAAGATATCACCGGCTAGTCGGATCGCACTCCAACGAGTTAGCGTCTGGCGAAAGCTACCTACCATCAGCGATAGTCCCACAATTAGCGAGATCGCTACAGTCACTGCGACACCACTAAAAAGGAAGCTAGTTGCAGATGTTCTGAGCGCTCCAAGAGCAAGACGAGCAGCAAAATAACGCCGCAACCATCGCGCCATATTTGGTGTTAAATACAGTAAGAGCGCAAGGAGGGTCGGCGCCCAAATCAGAACCATACCGATAACTAAATATGCAATTAAACTAGTTGGGCGGATTACTAAAAGCACTATAAGAGATACAAGCGCAAAACTTGTCAGCGCTAAACTGATTGTAACTACCGATCCTTTAAGTGGCTGTACTGTCCGATACTCCCGACGTGTGCCGCGGTAGGGTGGAAGCCTAGCCACACTCCGAGCACCGATAAATGCTGAGACCGTTCCTACAGTCGTCATTATTAAGACCGCTATAACTGAGCTCTCTGCCGAGATAGCTGCGCTGGTTTTAAGTGAGACGTTGTATATCTCACTCGCTGTGCTCGTGAGAAAACTAGCGATCCATACCACCAGGGGCGCCGCTAATATAACCCCGATAATAGCCCCGACAAAACTAATCACAGTCGCCTCGACAACTACGATAGCGAGGGTCGCATTTTTAGAGACTCCTAGCGTTCGTATAATAGCTAGCTCACGCACTATTCCATACACTGTGATCTGTGTTGCCTGCGAGATCAGTATAGCGCATACAAGCAAAGTTATCAGGGTCATTACAGAGATATTAAATCTGTAGGCATCTAGAAGTTGCGCTCCACGTTCAATCGGCGTATCGATTGACTCCACTCGCAAAGGGGGCCCAGGTGAGAGGCATGAAGAGAGCCACTGCTCGAGTGCTGGTAATGCACCTTTTGTTAGCTCGGCTCCGCTGCTCTCTTTTAATCTTAAAGCTATTGAATCGAGCGCTGTACTAGGTGCTAGATCAGATAGAGGAATCACCAGATCTGCATATCCAGCTATAGTCTGTTTTTGGCTCGCACGACGGACGGGGATCTCTACCATCTGCCCAGACACTTTGAGTGTTACCAGAGCAGATTCAAGTACAGCTAATTTATCAGCCAACTCAGGAGTTACAACTCTTGAATCTAAACCAGCCTCTAAAGCATTCGGAGATCCGGCGCTAAAGGCTGCAATTCCTGCTACCCGTATTGGAATCTCAGCAGATCCAAAACGCACGATACCTGGCTCTCGTCGGATACCAAGTATATCAGCTTTTGCAGAGAGCACGCTCAGGCATGGGGCTAATTGATCCAGACTCAATCTGCCTCCGACGGGTGAAATAACCGCGTGATAAGGGTGATCTGTGCCTGAGATACTGCGCTCAAACGAATCTATACTAGCTACACTTACCCGCAGCACTGCACTTGCCAGTGAGGTCGCTAGCGCTACTGAGATTAACACGATTAATAGACGTAGTGGATTACTAGAGAGCCTTCTAATGCTAAATCTTAGCCACAACCAGCATAATGCCAGCCACTGGGAGCGGCTGGAAAGTATTGGCGTGATTAGTGTTGGACCTACTGGCCTAAGATCCATCGATGATAGCTCCATCACGCATCCTACAGATACGCGAAGCACGTGCCACTGCAGTATCGCTGTGAGTGGCCATTATAATTGAGATACCCTGAGAGTTGAGCGCGCTCAGAAGATCCAGCACCGACTCGCCGGCAACTGAATCAAGATTTCCGGTGGGTTCATCAGCTATAACTAAAGCTGGCTTGTGGGCGATTGCACGAGCTATCGCCACTCGCTGCATCTCACCACCAGAAAGAATAGCAGGCATAGCTTTTGAGCGGCCCTGCAAATTTAGCATTCGGAGAATCTCATAAGCGCTGGCACGCGCCTTATCCTCAGCTGTGCCATTAAGGATACATGGCAGCATGATATTCTCCTCTACCGTAAGGGTTGAGAGAAGATTAAATGCTTGAAAAACAAAACCGATCCGGGTTCTCCGAATCTCTTGCAGTAGCTGCTCTTGTGCGCCAAGCAAAGATCTTCCCTCTAGAATAACCTCACCAGATGATGGAATCTCAATTAATCCAAGCATGCTAAGCAGCGTGCTTTTACCACATCCAGATGGGCCAACTAAAGCAACAAACTCACCCGGAAAAACACTAAGAGACACATCTCGCACTGCATACACGACTACGCCACCTGACTCGAATGTGCGCGAAACGTTTAGCGCCTCTATAACTGGTGGCTTAGCCATCATGACTTGCTTTCTTTCTTGAATCACCTGGTAGCCTAATGTGTCGTGCCACTGTGCGCATCACTGTCCCTTCACGCGATAGGGCAAAGATCCAACCGCCACAGATACGAAACGAGTGCGCCTCAATACCAAAACGTTCAAGCGAGGCCGCTATACGGCGCTTCTCGATCGTTTGTGAGGTCTGATAGAGTGAGGCAAAACGCTCAAAACAATCAGCCGCAGAGCACCAACCACTAAATCGCTCACGTGGATCGCGCGCCCTCCGAATAAGCTCTGAGAACTCTGCAAACGCTCGAGCATGTACCGATGTGCGCTTGCCGTGAACCTCATAAAAACCCATCAGGTCGCGGTGCTTTGGGGTTAATTTAAATGAGCCAAGCTTTTCTCGTGGTGCTCTGACCAGCTCACTACGTAGAAAATCACTAAGATGTCGACCATGTAGCTCGATAATTCTGGTAACTACTCCTTTATCCTCAATAAAGATAAATTTACCAGCAGCGCGAATCTGCTTGATTTTCGAGACCAGCGCATCATGCGGCACTATAAGAGGATACGCGCGCGGAGCTCGCCGAGCTCGGCGCACCATCCCGATTAATGCCTGGCACGATACTAAAAGGCTCTTTTCACAACTCGGGTAACGTCTCTGCAGGAATCGTGACCCCTGGGCAATATCACGAAAGGACTTTAGCACAGCCTCAGATACGAGCAGCTCTCCGTCACGACGTGAAATACGGATCTCTAGGCCAGCCCGCCCCTGAGATACCACCACTCCCTTGATCGCCTGAAGCTCTGGATCAGCAGGATGGAGATACGCACCTGCTGGCAAAAGCGATCCTAGGTAGTATGGCAGGCCGAAGCGCTGCGGAGCACCTACGGCTATGGGTATAAGCACACCCTTAAGAACTATCTTCCCCTCGACTAGATAAAATCGCTCCGGCTGTTCACCGTCAAACAGCCACTGCTTGGTTTTATCCAGCGATTTATCAGCGGCGCCTTGACTTGCTAGGAGCACCCACTTCTGAAAGATCTGAGCGACAAGATTAAGTGTATCCTCTGCTACAAAGAGCCCTTTGGATAGGATACGGACTTGCGCCCGATGCGGCTCAAACCCCTTGTTGGCCTTTAAGGACTCAAGAAATTGAATAAGTGAGGCGTTGCGCGCCTGTTGTGCTTGATCTTCACTCACGCATGGCTCCTTCGACGTCAGAACATATATTTTAGGCTATTGGCCTAACTTTGTGCTACTGGCTTTGAGAAGATACTATAGTGCCGACCAGTTAAGTCCACCTTAACTACTCTTTTTAGGTGGCTCATCGACGGAATTAGTGGCGGCCTTCTGTCAGATTGGGACGTGAGCGTGAACCTGAACGTACCCAAAAAAATGACCTCACGCTCGCCCACGATAGCTTAGGAACCAATCCAGCACTTACGGTTTTGCTAATCTCGTATTCGTCAGGGGACGATTAAGGTACATGGATACACCGATCAAGATGCCCCCATCACGTTTACGTGCACCAGCATGTTTACGTCCGGAAACGCCAACTCTTCCCACTCGATTCCACGAAGAGCCTGATTTATCTAGTCCTATCAGAGTGTTATATAACCCTGAGATAGTCCTGGAGACCCCCAACTCCGACTTGAGTAGCTATGCCGTATTGGTAGACTAAGGGAAAGGATTTTCATCTTCAGCTGGCATCTGATTTAGGGCCGCAGATCGTCTATTTAGCTCAGTTTCTCTAAATTAATATACTACATAAGCTGCAACCGCCCAGAAACAGATGTAAAAGGCGCGGTTTATGAGCCTCTATACGTAATACAAAAGATGCAGCCGACTCAGCCGGATTCCCGAATTTGTCACGGAACAGTCGCAAGGCGGAACACTATTACGGCGCCAGGCCATGCTGGTAGTCTGTGTAGTCAATTCCAATTTGAAGAGGTACGCCGAGGGGATTTACCATCTTTAACTGATTCAACTCAGATACGGATCACGTTCCACCCTTCCATTATGGATCCAGCGCACTCTAGATCCTCAGGAGAGGTACATCTTCCAGAGGAAGTTGCGAGTAGGATGTACGCTTCTACAGAGACTCAGAAAGCAATCGCCGAATACATCCGGATCTCTGAAGAGATCCGCAAGAAAATACCAGAGCAACTTTTGCAGCTTGTGCCTCGCTTGCAGTTCGAGTTTGACGAATTAATTCCTTTCACAGTTCCGTGCTTTATAACTAATACTTCGCCATGGTTATCAACTAAAGACATATTAATCAGATTGCCGTCATCACGATTAATTAGTTGGGACAATACAAGACTCACTACTGTTGCAGATTTAATATCTGCAAGTTTAGAGAGCTGCTATGAAATCTACATTAGTTCCGACTACGTCTATTTCACTACCCCCAATATTGGCAATCAACGCATTCCGCTATACGTAGCGGAGCCGATTAATGCTATCGTTGCCGATCTTCCTCCGTCACCTAGAGGTTCTGCTGAAAGCCCTACCGAGAATCGCCCACATCCAACTGATACTGACCCGACTATCCGAGCCAGGATCCTCCATCAAATTCTTGATAAATACTTTGATAATCGGCCCGAATCTTCTTTACAAGATTGGCTAGCATCAGAATTCCCGAACGTTCCAATACCACTTAACAAGATAGTTCATTTGCTAGATAGGATACATGGCGCGATAACCAGTGAGGAGCAGCGATCTCCAGATCTGCAATTAGCATTTAATCAGTCAGACGAAAAACCTACCCTTCAATCACTAGTCCTGCTTTACGTGTATCATCTGCCTGCCCTTCTGGGATCTAAGATGCTCTCGAAATCACAACAACTCATGCAGATGCTGCATGACTCTCAGTGTTGTGTGATGCCTATTATCTCCCAACTTAATTGCATGGCTAAGAGAGCGCAACAACACACCACGATCGACTCACCGCAGCTTCCTTTCTATACTTTGCGATTCGAAGTTGGCGAGAGTAATTCTGCAGATCCTGATAAGCTCACTTTACATGAGATTTCAACTAATCTCTCCAATCCCCAACTTAGGTTAAGTGTCGTTACGATTCGCATACCCAGAGAACTTGCAGATGAACTGGCAAGTGCTACGAAGCCGAGTGAAACTATAGTCACTACATTTATAAGAGATTTAAATACCCTATTTTCCAAACGTTTAAACTTGAACCAGCGTGACAACTTTACAACAACAACTAGTCGTCAATCGATATCTTCACTTGTTCGAGCTTGCATATCTTACCTTCGGCAACTAGTCAGTACTACCCTTTCTGCAGATAGACCTCTATCCATCTCCTCTAAATTGGACACATCCCTGTTTTCGCCTCACTGCGTGGTCTCTGAGTCTCTTGGGCCAGAGATATTATTTGAAATAGGCATCCCCTACAAATTCAGCGCCACACCCGTCAGAACTTTTGCTCACTCTAGAGTACATCTAAGGGTATCCGCTTCGCCGCAGCTGCAAATCATGGTCAAGGCAGAAGATTGTAAACTTCTTGACTTAGCGGCTTCTGCTCTGCGGGCGATAACCGATCGCTACGAGAAAGCTCACAACCAAACTCAGTCAATTCGGCCGCTTAAACTCCAAATTACAGCTGGTCTGCCAGCCTGCCAACCGTTTGATTACATCATCAGCGAAGATGGTACGCTCTCAATTACATGTTCACCACAGTTTCTCGAAATGATGGCCAAATACGACGAGTATAGGTGTTGCAAATTTATGCAGGCATTTGATGCGGTTGTCATGGGGAGGTGGATGAGAGCAGATCCAAGGGACCCGCTCTTTGAAACCTTATTCCACAATTGGCACTCCTCGACTTCAATACGTGTGCCTTTCCAACTCAGTCAGCACGTGGCAAAGTTGTTACGTCAGCTTCCGTCTAGTCGCAAAACTCCTGATGGCCTATCTGGCAAGGATGAATGTGACCTTTATGCATCTATTCAGCAAGCTTTGGAGATGTATTTACCTGCAACCTCACAGGCGGCTACGACACAGCGGCTGCAGCACGAGGTCAATTCAGCCACCCAGCTACTGTCGAGAGATCAGCTTGCGGAATTATTCCTCTTGATAGATGAAACACCAGGCGATTTTTCAGATATTGGTCATCTTGCAAAGATTCTAGCTAGCAATAAATCAACCCTTCTTGGACTAACTGATGCAGCCCGGTTAGAATATGTGTTTGCAACGCACAACGTACATAGTCAAGCAAAAAAACTTTTCGGTGCTGACGCTGTCCCTCTTATCATCTTTGAACGCCTCTTGAGAGGCGATTCTGGCGATAAGTTTTTTTATAAAGTCTCTCTAAAACGGCCTGATTTAAATCGGCCGGCAGATAAAGGAAGGCTTGTAATTAAATTGAGTACGAAAGCGCTTGCTGAATTGTTAGCACCAACCCCCAAATTGAGCGAAAGTGGCCAGAAGATGATCAATGAGATACATACTTTTTTAACCAGACAAACTAGCTCGAATTAACCCTACATACTCCTCCTGGTGGAGTCGATAAACACCTCCCCTCTCGTGATGGCTAATGGCCCCAAAACACGACGGCGCAGTCGCCAAATCACTCAGCCGAGATTCTAGAAAATACGGCAATAGGCTACTGTCACAGAAAAGCAATTATGGCGTTTTTCAAAAGTCCGTAGCGATATAGCGGCTTTTGGAAAACGCTATTGATTC
>CAZZLV010000060.1:8072-11098 GCA_964655155.1 uncultured Bdellovibrionales bacterium | reverse complement strand
ACGGACTTTTGAAAAACGCTATATTAGGTTAATGCTTCCACCCAAGCTTTACTCCGCAAAGCCGCGCCTTAATAGGGGCTGCCAGCAAAGATGCTGCATTTGCCCAGTAATTACACTATGACAATACCTGATCTCCATTAGCGCAATAGCTGACGCCTAGTGATAGCGTAGCCCAACTAATGAGGCAGTTGGGGGCACTTGGCGTTTGAACCTAAATTCAGCAGTTGCGGGTCTGAAAATGACGCATATGACTAAATCACTTTCTCTTTTGAATTTCTGAGTGCTCACCCTAATGGTGTCAGCGTTCAAGCCTTCGGAAAAGTTCAAAATACTTGGTACTTTTAGCCGTCTGCAATATCTTCATCCGCCTTAGCTAGCGAATTCAATTTTAAACGTTTTTAGCTCGAAGACTGCTCCTTAATTTTTGATATTGTAAATCTTAGGTATTATATGAAGATCGTTCCGACAAAAACCCTACTTCCCACCTTAGCTGTATTAGCTCTCGCGGCGACTGGCTGCGCTACTCGCTCTGAGGTTGCAGCTATTCGCACCGATGTGATGGAGGCCAGACGCACCGCAGACCGCGCACTTAATGTAGCTGAAGAGGCCAATCGTCGCTCAGATCGTACCGAGGAGATGGTCAATCGTAGCTTCAAGCACTCGATGCGCAAGTAGTTTTTGCGCGAGACCTAGAGAGCTGCTAGAGTTTTAAAAAAAGTAGCTCTACATATGAGATCAAAAAGACCCATCGCCCGCTCAACGCTATCGATACTATCCTGTATAGTTTTTATTTACTGTCTGGCGTCTAAAAATCTAATGGCGCAGCCGTTAAGGGCCGCACTACCAGATTCGGACGGTATCGTGGTGTCAGGTGAGTGCCTCACCAAGGTTGTACAGGATCGCGGCAGTGTGGTTATCGGATCGACAGTGGTTGCCAAGAGCTCTAAGGAGGCCTCTGAGAGAGCCATTACCGCTCACGAAACCTTAAAATCACGGGTAAAGGGGCTGATGCTGCGTGATTTTACCTCAGAGACAGCCGAATACTCGGTCGACCAGGAATGCTCATACGATCAAGGTCGGCGACGTTGTGAGGGATTTCGCGCACGCCTGGCAACACGATTCGAGACATCAGAGATCGGACGAATCGGTGACATCATCACTATAAGCTCTCAGCTTGGCTCTGAAGAGGTATCGGGGCTAACAACCTTCGCTGCGCCTGAGACCCTGAAAAAAGCTCGCGAAGCTTGCCTTGAGGGCGCCATGAAAAATGCGGCCAGCAAAGCTCAAGTCCTCGCTAAAGGTGCTGGAATTACTCTAGGCAAGCTGCGGCTAGTGCGTGAGGCAGAAAATAACGAGCGAGAGTTCCCGATCGCTGTTGGCAAGAGAAGCTTCGAGGCTGCTGCGTTCTCCGATATGGCGGCTCCTGCTCCAAGCGTTGATGCTCGGCCCCTCGACCTGCGCGTTACAGTAACCGCACAGTATCAGATTGACTAACTGTGTGTTAAGGTTGGGCTATGGGTCCTCACGACAAGCTACATCTGCTACCATGGGAGGTAGATCACATCGGCATCGCTGTGACTGACCTCGAGGCAGCGATAGCGCTATATGGATCAGCAGCTAACACAACGATTACCCAACGTGAAAGCCTCGCTGAGCAGGGTGTTGAGCTTGTGTTCCTCAACACGGGCGGCTCAAAGCTAGAGCTCCTAGCACCATTAGGCAGCACTTCAACCCTAGCTAAGTTCATCGCAAAGCGTGGCCCTGGATTACACCACATCTGCTACCGGGTAACTGATGTAAAAGCCGAACTGTCTAGATTGGCTGCTGCCGGGCTACAACTTATTGATCATACTCCGCGCCATGGGGCAGGCGGCACCAAAATAGCCTTCATAGCGCCCACTTCATTTCTGGGTGTATTAACAGAATTGTGTGAATATCCAGCAATTTAGCTGGGGGGTTTAATCTGCTCTACCAATGGTTTACGATATAGCGTTGTATAAAAGTCCGTAGTGATATGGCGGCTTTTGCAAAGCGCTATCGATTCGCAGACGCGAGTCAAAACAAGACCCTATAGTGAGTTACGGCAAAGGCATTGCCTGTTTTACTGGCAAGGACTTTTGCAAATCTCTAGAGTCGTTTTGAATAACAAGTAGTTAGGTGTTAGCATCCTCTCGCGTCAAGGTCTTTAACCTAAATCGGCAGTTAAGGTGGATGCCAATGGTGCAGATGGCTAAAAGCATCAAGGATTTTGAACTTTTCGGAGGCTTGGGCCCTGGCACCGTCAGGGTGAGCGTTCGACTGAGCTCACGCCGCAGTCACCGAAAATTCAAGAGACAAAGTGATTTTGGGTAGATGCACCATTATCAGAGGCGCAACTATCGCATTTAGGGTTAACAATGCCGGCAAAATTATGGAACTAGTTATGAAGTCTTCTCTTAACTCTGTATTTTCTATTTATGTGGCAGTTTTTACGTGGGCCTTGTTTGTGGCTGCGGCAGCACCGTTGCACGCTGAGCAATCTAATTATAGTGAGCAGGCTACCTGCGCCACCGAGCTTCGTGAGTGTTTTTCGCTCTCAGATGAACAGCGCAACACCTGCTTTCAGGTAACGTCGCGTCGAGAGCTGTGTCTTGGCACCCCAGATGGGGCTCTGGCCGCAAAGCGTGGGACATACTCATCACTGCGAAGCCCCGAGACAGACGAAGACGGGGTCGAGATGCTCCCAGAGCACCTGGTTTTTGATAAGGAATGTGTTGCTAACTTCGATACACTATGGCTGAGCCACCTGGTTAACGAAGATCACTCTCCAGAGACCTGCGAACACCTCCAGTCGGCTCTCAATGATTGCTCACGGCAGCCGACTTTTGAGCTGCTGCGGCCTTAACACGCATCAGTTGCCAGGGCGTTACAGTTCTCTCTATCTTTAGGAGGCCAAAAATGTGCGGAAGCTACAGAAATGCCTACGGCTCTTCGTGGAATCGAGTGGGTATATAGCGTTTTCCAAAAGCCGCTATATCGCTACGGAC
>CAZZLV010000060.1:0-7972 GCA_964655155.1 uncultured Bdellovibrionales bacterium | reverse complement strand
AACCTTGGCACCGTCAGGGTGAGCACCGAAAATTCAATATTTTAGTCAGATGCGCCATTTTCAGGCCCGCAACTGCCTAATTTAGGTTTGTCCTTCTTGAAACTTACAAGATTTCTAATGAGCCAGCGGGAGAACCGCGATGCCCTTATCAGTTGCAACCGAGAGGTTGACGTCGCTCGTTCTTCAAAGGTACCCTCCTAGGCATGTCAGCTAATCAGAACCCTCTCGTTGGGGTAGTAATGGGCTCATCCTCAGATTGGGAGA
The DNA here is from genome assembly GCA_964655155.1 of uncultured Bdellovibrionales bacterium. Classification (GTDB taxonomy): domain Bacteria; phylum Bdellovibrionota_C; class UBA2361; order UBA2361; family OMII01; genus OMII01. Next base: position 7,708 of record CAZZLV010000060.1, on the reverse strand, counting down.
CCCTCGAGTCCACAACTACAACGCTTACCACACTCGGCATTGCTTTTGAGGCCAGAGTCGTCTCAGCTCATCGTACGCCGCAGCTGCTCGTCTCATACGCCAGCGAGGCCGACTCTCGCGGACTAAAGGTTATCATCGCAGGCGCCGGTGGGGCTGCTCACCTTCCTGGAATGCTAGCCGCTATGACCCACCTCCCGGTGATCGGAGTGCCGGTAGAGTCCAAAGCTCTCCACGGTATGGACTCGCTACTCTCGATAGTGCAGATGCCGGCTGGAATTCCGGTTGCCACGGTGGCTATCGGCAAGGCTGGTGCAACTAACGCTGCACTATTAGCGGCGAGCATCCTCGGAATTAGCAATCCGAATATATCGCAAGCGCTGCAAAAGTACCGAGCACAACAAACTGAGGAGGTACTCAATTCGCCACTTCCTCCCCGACTTAAGTCTTCCTGAAGGGCTCTATCCATGCGGATCGGTATCCTGGGCTCAGGACAACTAGGTAGAATGCTCGCTCAAGCGGGTGCAGCACTCGGTCACTCGTTTTCTTTTTATGATGCGTCTGCAAGCACTGCGACCGCAGGACTAGGCCCAGTAATAGAAGCCGACTTTCTTGACCGGTCTGCGCTGCGTAATTTTGCAAACGACTGTGATATAATCACCTACGAATTTGAGAACGTTCCGTGCGAATCAGCGCGCTTTCTAGAGGGTTTAAAACCGGTCTTTCCACCCTCTCAGGCTTTAGAGGTTTCTCAGGATCGACTGACAGAAAAAGAGTTTCTCCAAAAACTAGGGGTTGGAACCCCACGCTTTCAACCAGCTTCAAGTGAACGCGAACTGAGTGATGCCTGCACGGCTTTGGGCTATCCCTGTATCGCCAAAACTCGACGCCTGGGTTATGACGGTAAGGGGCAATTCCGGCTCGACTCTCCGAACGATGTGCCTGTTGCGTGGCAAGCGCTGCAAAGTTCGCCTCTGCTCGTGGAGGGCTTTGTGCCATTCTCCAGGGAGCTTTCAGTTATCGCCTCGCGTGACCAGCAGGGCAATATCGCGCTCTATCCACTCAGCCACAACATACATATCAACGGCATTCTACATCGCAGCGAGATCCCTGCTCCAGATGTTTCGTCTTCGGTGCGCAGCTTGGCATATTCAGCGATTACCAAGGTGCTTGAATCATTAAAATACGTTGGCACTTTGGCGATAGAGCTGTTTGAAGTGCGGGGCGAGATACTAGCTAACGAGATGGCTCCGCGAGTGCACAACTCTGGCCACGCCACCATTGAAGGGGTTGAAACCAGCCAATTCAGCAACCACATTCGAGCCATAACAGGTGCGCCACTGGGCTTAACCGAACCGTTATCTCGGGCGGTGATGTATAACATTATCGCTACTATTCCCGATCTAAAAGAAGTGAATAAACTTCCCAACGCCTACGTCCATTTATATGGCAAGGCAGAACGAGCTGGACGCAAGCTTGGCCACATTACGCTGCTTAATCCATCTGAGAGTGAGGAGAGCTTAGTTGAAGGTCTGTGTGCGCGCTAGCTACACTATGTTTCGACTCACAAGATGTTTCGGCTCACAAAATGAAAATCTGCTCAAGTCCGCGGCTCTTTAAATTGCTTATCCCTCCAAGCTTACTGACCAGCGCCGTGAGCATAGCCGTGATGGTTTGGCTAATCACACTATCACCACTCTCAGCCGCAGCTACTCCAATACTACAAGAGCTCGCTAGAAGCTCATCAGAGATTACCTTTGGAGTTCACTCACCAAATCCGAGCTTACGAATGAATGGAGCATTTGAGGATTTCCGCGGCCAATTAGAGCTGAGTCCTTCACGCATTACTGATTCAAAGCTTGAGCTTACCCTTAACCTTGCATCGTTTAGTCTACCTCCCGAACAGCTGATGCAAAAGCTTCTTGTTCAAGGCCTTATTGCTCGTGTGGCCTCACAACCACGCACATTTCGTAGTTCGCGTTTTGAGCACAAATCGGGTAATTCCTACCTACTACACGGAAACTATTCTTGGATGAACAAACTCAAACCTGTTGTAGTGCCAATCACTCTTATCGAGGCATCACCGACTAGCACTCGCATACAACTTTTCTTAGAGGGCAGCTTAGTAGGACGCAACGTTCCGCAACAGTTTGAAGCTCTTGCTGCCGGCGCAAAAGGAACTGCAGGCTGGACGAAAGCTGTGTTGGTTTTTAACCTAAAAAGAGCAGTTAAGGAGGAGGCAAATGGTGCAGGAGGCAAATAGTGCAGGAGGCTAAAAGCAACTGCACCATTTTCATCCCGCCTTAACTGCCGAATTTAGCTTTAACGGCCTACATTCCCCCAGGTACTAGCATGAATATATTACTACCCACATCAGAGCAGATTGAACACGCCGCAAGGCTGCTGCGTGAAGGCAAATTAGTCGCCTTTCCCACTGAAACTGTTTACGGACTCGGAGCAGATGCCACTAACGAAGCAGCTGTGCGAGCCATCTTCGCGGCCAAGGGGCGCCCATCAAACAACCCACTAATTGTTCATGTGGCCTCTTTTGAAGATCTTATGCGTTATACTGATATCTCCGGATCGCCTCACTCAGAGCGCCTTACCGCGCGTCTAGAAGCGTTGCGCCCACTCTGGCCCGGCCCGCTCTCAGTGGTAGTTCCCAAACCGGAATCGCTCTGCGCTGCTGTTTCTGCCGGAGGGCCAACTGTAGCGCTGCGCATTCCGCGACATCCAACGGCTCTGCGACTTATCACCACAAGCGGCTGTCCGATAGCGGCCCCAAGTGCTAATCCATCTAATTACATAAGCCCAACAACCGCTGAACACGTTCGCGTTAACCTGGGGAATCTGGTTTCATACATACTCGATGGCGGCCCGTGCTCTATTGGTCTTGAATCAACTGTTGTGTCTCTTGTAAGTAGTGAGCCGATTATTCTAAGACCAGGTGCCGTAACTGCCACTGAACTGAGTAAAATTTTAGCTGAGCCTGTGCGCGAATCACAGAGCTCACCTGTTACTGCAACGACTCCCTTACTATCTCCAGGACTACTCGCGAAACACTATGCTCCGCGCACTCCGGTGCGACTTTTAGCTGGACTCGATCCACAGCTCTGTAGCGGATATACGATTGGGGCGATTGTTTTTTCAAAAGATACCGTTTTGCCGGTAACTCCGCAGATTGTGCTGACACTAAGTGAGCGTGGAGATCTCGATGAAGTAGCCGCAAATTTATTCGCTGCACTTCGCGAATTAGATTCTGCCGGAGTAGATCTGATACTAGTAGATACCTGTGAGCCCATCGGACTAGGTTCTGCAATTATGGACAGAATCTTACGGGCTGCGCATATAGACCCAGCCTCATTCATTTTTGAAAAAAATGAATGAGAATTGCTGGGCGAGCACAATCTTGGCCCCCATAAACATCATCCTAAATTCGGCAGTTGCGGGTCTGAAAATGGTCCATATGACCAGAATCACTTACTGTGCATCTCCACAGCTCTTACCAAAGCAGCGCGAATTACGCTCATTACCTGCAATCCGTCTATTGCTCGGACACCAGTTGCAAGACCAGCCTCGGTCGCAACAACATTACCAGCATCATCAATACATTCAGGGACACACGGAAAGGCCTCGCGCGCACACGCCACTATCGAAAAGAGTACCGGATCCACGCCGCGAATAGCCTCGGCAGATTCAAGACTTATCGTACGTGCCTGGGTGCGTAGCGAGAGGATATCAGTAAGTCCCAAACGATAAAGTTTACCAACACCGAGCACCTGATACACTTCGTAAACGGTGCGATCGCTATCCTTTACGAGCTTTTCAAGGGCCAGGTTGACGGCTCCCTTAATCCTCTCACACATCTCAAGAACTCTGTCTTGATCCGAAAAATCTATTCCGAATCGAACAACTGCGGCGTTTAACAGATAAGTAAACTCCATCTCTACTGCTTCATGATCTTCAACACGGCGTAGCAGCTCTGCAAAAAGTTTTGATGAGCGCGCCTCATAGAGTAGTGGTTCAACTGACCTAACATCTTCTATAATTTTGTGCGCCTTGCGTTCATGGAGATCACTCAACGCCTCTGCAAAAGAGTATGGCGCATGCACTCCAGCGGCAACTTCCGGCTCTGGAACACCCTCTGCTGCAAGTCGTTTTGTGCGCTCCTGAAAGGATTCCTCCTCAAGCATAGAGAGTGTGGCTACTGAGGGCGTAGCCAATAGCTGGTAGAACAGCTCTGTATTAGTTTCAAATATCATAGCCAGCAAGCGAGCCAGCAAGAAGTGATGGTCAGCGTTCTCCGTTGTAATGCCTATCCAGGTTGAGCCCTTGTCCGGAGTGTGAAAGCCGGGGCCAGGGGGTTGATCGGTTGGCTCTTCAAAAATCCGGCTATCTACATACTTGCCGATCAACATCGCTACGAGCTTTAGATCGATGCACTTAAGAAGCTTTTGAAGAACTTCTAGCGAATCACCTTCATCCGTTAGAGCAAGCCACTCCCAGAGAGCCTCCTCGTTAAGCGTGTCGCCGTGCCATAGATCCAGATCGGTAAGCAACCGACACTGTTCAAGCGACGCCATACCGATCAGGTCGCAGCAAGAGGCTAGACCAGCTTGCTTCATCACCATGAATAAACTCTGCACGGGGAGCTGCCGCACCATCTGCTCAGGAGCATCTGCCTCAAATATAGCCTTATACAATTCTCGGCAAGTATAGCCCCTAAACGGCGCAACTACTGGCGTAGTGTCGGAACTTGTCATCTTATCAGCACCATGCACTTTATTAGCACCATGCCCTATTTCAGCCACGGAGCACTAGGCGCTCTTGGCAACTATACCGCCCTTGGCGGGAGCAAGAGTCATGTGAATTTGACGACCACCCATTACCTGCTCTTCGTCTACCACAGCGATATCGGCTAGGGCTGCCTTAATTTGCTTGAGCTTCTCCTTTCCAAGGTCGATGTACATGGCCTCGCGGCCCTTAAAACGCATAACAAACTTGACCTTATCACCCTCGCCGAGGAACTCACGAGCTTGCCGCAATTTAATATCTAGGTCACCTGAGTCGGTACGGTATCGCAAACGCAGCTCTTTAATCGTAGTTTCAGTGCGGTTCTTTCGGGCCTCGGCTTCCTTCTTCTGCTCCTTGTACTTGAACTTGCCATAGTCGAGGATCTTGCACACGGGAGGCTTGGCTTGCGCTGATACCTCAACTAGGTCGAGCTCAAACTCTTGTGCTTTGGCCAATGCGTCTCTAATTGGCAATACACCGAGCTGCTCGCCGGTTGGAGAAATTACTCGAACCTCCTTGGCCTGTATGAATTCGTTGATGCGATGAGCGTCGGGTTGAACTGGCGGGCGCTTACCGCGCATTCCGCCACGAAAGGGGGGCTTAGAACCAAAGGGCTTCAAAAAACAATTCCTCCTACTAACGTTCTACTGGATACTAATAGACACCAAACAGTGGCTATCAAAAGCATCGCACTTTTCAACCTAAATTCAGCAGAGAAGGTCTATGAAAATGGCGCAGATGGCTAAAAGCACGAGGTGTCTTGAACTTTTCGGGGGCTTGACCCTAGCAGCATCAGGGTGAGCGCTCAAAAATTCAAAAGACAGAGTGATTCAAGTCATATGCACCATTTTCAGACCCGCAACTGCCGAATTTAGGTTCAAGCACTGCGTTAAAACCCCCTTAGGGTACCCATTAAGCATCCTTAAATCAAGCGCTTATAAAAATCGGCGCTGTCGTGCCTGTAAGCAGAAGGTCAACTACAAAGTTTTGGCTAGGGCTTTTTTTTGGCTGACTTAGCTTTATCCCCTGCCGCCGACACAGCGGGCTTAGCCACATCTTTGGTGGCCTCCTTAACGCTTGTTTTGGCACTACCTCCTTCTGCATTTGTCGCTCCCAAGGCCCCGTCTGAACTCCCAACCCTAGGAGCAAGGTCGCGACAGGATGGCTCATCAGAATCAATCGAAACACACCTACCCTGCTGCACCCTACACTCATCTATAAGCGCCTCTTCAACCTTACTGCGTGCCGAAAAACTCAATGAATTCAAAGTTGCACCCTTGGTCGACATCTTAATTGATACACACTCACCAAAACTCTCGTGGTCACGCTTGCAGCGCTCGTAAGCACGTGCCTTTTGTCGATTTACCTCTATCTGCAGACCCGCTCGAACTGCGCGCTCATCCTGCCCTCGACGCTCTACCTGGGCAAATCGCACCTTCTGTTCACCTGGAACACTACCTTGCGGTGTTGGGCTATCAGAAGAGGGAGTCGCACCCAACTTAGTCCCTGCCGAGTTAGCTGAAGCAGCACTTGCAGAAGAACCAGCCGCTGCCACGTCCCTAGTCGGCTCTACAGCACCTCTTGAGCCTGCCGACTTGGCCAATCCAGCAGCTTCAGCTGCGGGCGCGGATTGCTCTCTCGTCCAGCGGTAAGAGACCTCAGCAATACAGGCCACCTCTGCACCTGCTGCCTGTGCTAATACAATAAGAGCTAGCGCGCTCACAAAAGAAAATAAGTAACTACTCACCGGTTTTAAACGTCGTGGTTCAGGCTTCATGTTTCAATATCGCCATTTCGTTGTTCACTCTTTCTTGTCATCCGCTGATCGGGGATGCAGTACTTTGGGTGAGTAGTTAATGTTTCCACCCCGCGTTGCTCCGCAAAGCCGCCCCTTAATAGGGGCTAACGCTACAGTCGAAGCACGTGCTGAGTAGTTACGAAAATAAAAGCCTAAAATTTTGCGCCATGACCTGAATTATAGAGCTGCTGTATTCGTCGTTACTGTATTCGACGATACTCTAACGAGCTGTTAGAGACGTGGCAAGGCGGATCGTCACTTTGTAACTACACAGCAACTGTAGCAACTGTAGCGTTAGCCCCTATCAAGGGGCGGCTCTACGGAGCAAAGGGGGTGGAAACATGAAGCCTAATTTAGGTTAACTGCGTGAGGAGAAATGTGTCATCACCGATCAGGGGCTGACAAGAAAGAATAGACAACGAGATGGGCGTTTTTAATTAGTAAGAATGAATAGCGACCTACAAAACTGCTGAGCAGTGACGTACTTTTTTTTGGCCAAATAAGGGATTAATCAGGAAAGTTATGGACGAGGTTAATGGTGGTTCTCCGGCTAATTATGAACACGACTTTTACCAGGTGTTTGGGGCTCCAAATATGACCGGCACCCCTGAACGTCGACTCCTCTTAGCGATACTTGAGCGCGCAATACTTGACTATGTGGGCAATGACCATCGCGAGATTCAAGAGGCAGAGGAATGGCTCTTTGGAGAGTCTGCGACCGAGAAAAATGTGCAGTTTTCATTCGGCTGGTTGTGTGAACAACTAGACCTCGATCCGATCAAGATTGCAGGTCACATTAAATCGATGCCTCGCAGAGGAAATCGTAAAGTAGCCCCTTGGTACTTCGCCAAAGTTGATCTGGCTGTAGCATGATTCGATCGATGTCTTGCCGTAACTAAGATTAGAAAAACAGCCTATAGTGATTTGGCGTTTCCAGACGTGAACATGCTCGTGCACGTAAAAGTACCCGAAGAAGTGTGGTCACACCCCCTGAAGGCGAAGTTTAAACCTAAATTCGGCAGTTGCGGAACTGAAAATGGCGCATCTGACTAAAATCACTTTGTCTTTTGAATTTTCGGTGCTCACCCTGACGGTGCCAGGGTTGCGCCTCCGAAAAGT
>CAZZLV010000059.1:0-11199 GCA_964655155.1 uncultured Bdellovibrionales bacterium | reverse complement strand
TTGACATAGAGAGTCGTGAAATGACTTAGGCCGCCACCTACAGCGCTCCATCCTGCTCCGTTCCAATGGGCGATATAATTTGCAGCAACTCCGCCAGCATATGTAAAGCCACCCCCCGCATAGAGACTTCCATTCGGGCAAGTTGTTATCCCAGCAACTGAAGAGCCGCCGATGCCGCCTCCCAGTGCACTCCATGCCGTTCCATTCCATTTAGCGATACGGCTGGCAGCCTTCCCGCCGGCCTCTGTAAAGGCTCCACCGACATACAATTCACCGTTATAGACATGCAGATTGTACACAGCCCCATTAACACCCGATCCTAGTCTACTCCAACTAGATCCATTCCACCTTGCGATGTAACGCATATCCTCGCCCCCGAACCAGGGATTTGCACCTCCAACATATAGGTCACCGTTGTAGACTGTAACCGCTCCACCGTTGTATTGGCCTAGTCTTACCCCTGACTCAGCCAGCGCTACGGTGCCGTAGGTTCCACCACTGGATACCTCACTCCATGAGGTGCCGTTGTATCTGTGTACAACCACGTGCGGGCCACCGTATCCACTGATTGCAAAGAGAACCTCACTACCGCTGAGCGGAGCGACCGATAAGCCTAAGATCGAAGTTGCGGCATCGCCAACCTGTGTTGAAGCGCTAAAACTTAGAACGTTGGTACCAGTTGAGTTTGAACGCACACTGTGTCCAGCGAAACGTGCAGAAGCCGTACCAAACTCGCGGACCCCAGCCACCCAGACATAGTCATTGTTATCAACACCGACTGCAGGGGTAGTGAAGCGATCACTCCCCGACGTCCCATCCAACACCGTCACCTCACTATCAAAGGTGATCGTTGTACCCGATATAGACCCCCTACGAATCACTACATCGTATGTATTAGCCTCACTCACCAGGAACACATACGACGTGCCAGAGATAACCTTAAACGCTACCGAGAAATTCGCCGTGTTGTAGGAGAGATTCCCGCGGGTAGTCCACGTGACGGCATCAGAGGATGAGGCGTAATCTATCTGTGACCCTGTATACCAGAAGACCCAGTGGTTATTAGAGCCTGAGTCATAGAACGTCTTGCGCGCTCCGGCGGTCGTTGAGCTAGTCGATGTCGAGGCGCCAACTACACTTACCTGAGCGCAACAAGCGCTAGCAAGCAGCGCGAGAAAAAACAGCGCTGCTAAGCACACACTTAGGCAATTTAGAAGGCTGGATCTATGATAATGATATACACAAACACTATGCCGAATCAGATCGGTGAGCCAAAATCTTGTTTGCTCAAACTCTCTGGTGTTACGCACCTTTGTTCATGATACTCCTAATTTGTTAACGCTTGCGAGCGCACATCTTCGATGATCGGCATGGAATATGCTATAAGATGCTGAAAGTGTTGATTAATACTCTAATTTAGTGATTCTTTCCAAAAACTAGAGAGCCACTCTGTTTTCTTTAGGTAAAAATCATAACCCCATAGATGTATTGAACAATTGAGGCGAGAGCAGAGAGCGCTACAACCCAACCAGGCCATCCACGAATGCCAATTGCGACGAGCAAGAGAAGAAAAGGCGCATAATCAAGGGTATAACGTGGCCCAATCTGCGACCAACCGGTTCCACAAACTAGGAGGCTTGGTAGCGCCAGAAGAGCTATGGCAATCCAGAAACTCCCCAGCAAATATAGCTGGTTTGTAATCTGGCGATCCTCGATGTTTTTAGCAAAGAACGCTCCTAAATAAAGGGGTGTCATCAGAAATAACGATCCCCCCATTAATGAATCATTAGCTGCTGGATATGGATAAGCTAAATAGTGATAGTAAAAATTCTTTAGCAAGTAATGCAGGCTAAATAACCCGTATGAATCTATATCGGCTTGGATTGATTGGCCCGCTTTGTGATAGCTAATGCCGAGATCAAACGGATCTCCGAAACGGGCAAAGTTGTACCACAGCAGCCCCAAAAAAAAGATGGCTAGCACACCTAATGCTGGCATAAGCGCTCTGACCGATAAAAGGGCGGAGCGCTGTGCAGATCTCTGCCTAGAGTACAAAAACCAGAGAAACCATAAAACACTACCCGCCATCGAAGATCTTGTTAAACACCCCATAGCAAAAAGAGTAGCCGGAAGCAGATACCAACTTCTCTCTGATATCGGATGAAGTGTTAGGCCAACGGCCAACAAAAGAAACAAATTAGCGAAGAGTTGACCAACAAACCAAACAGTTCCATCAAAAGCCAGAGGGGTCAAAGGGGAGCCAAATCCGTAAGCCGCTGTTAGCAGAAGTATCTTTAACGGAGTTAACCCATGTAATGACTTTGTGCTGTTTAGAAGAAAAAAACACGCTGCACAGTTAAGCGTAGCCAACGCAATCGTAAGCCAGGCATCAGACCAATCAGCTCCGAAGATATAAACCAGCGGCATTAGGCATATCGCTGGCATCGGCCCCCAGTAAAGATAAAGTTTGCCATTATATAAGCTTAGGTCATAACTTGTTGGCGGGGATCTAACTAATGAGAGACTGCCATTTAAAAAAGCCTCTGCTAGATACATGTGATAATTAAAGATGCCGGCACGGGATGAAGAGACCAGCGATAGATTGATCAAAATATAGGTAGATAAGCTGCCGAATGTCACCAACGTCAACCACTTGGCAGGGGCACTTTTAAACGAGATTTCCATGTATCACTCGCTAATAGCTAGCAAATCACCAGCGTTGATTAAAAAAGAAGCCGACACACGCTGGAGAGGCGCCGGGTTTTTGGCATCTATCAACAACCACCTTAAAGAGATCATTAAACTGCTCATTGCGCCCCTGATCTTGAAGAAATTTAAGGCGCAAAACTAAGAGCACTATAGATTTGGGATTAATAATTTCTCCCTGCTTAAAGTCGCGTTCAAGTCCGCTTAAAGCGTCAGGGCTAGATTTAATAATCTCACTAATTGAAGCGAAAGGATTAATAAAGCTATAAGTGGGAATTCCCACTCGACTCGCCTCATCACGTCTAACGTATAACATATTAACGTCATCAAAATATGCTAACCTCCATTCCTTGCTAGTTGATAAGAATCGATGTGGAACGACTATCTCACTCGCAACTGGTGGTAGCGGTATGATGAATGAGCGGATGTCGTATCGAGAGATCTCTTCTTTTAAGGCATTTAGATCGTTGCCGATCCTCATGTATCTGGCAAATCCCGCCTCTCCGTAAACCTCGTCTAATCTGGCACCATCGATATAAACCTTATAGTCTGGATACATACGATAGAGAAAATAGGCCCCGTTGTCATAGTTGCAGAAGATATTACCGCCTATCTTTGCTTTCTTCAGGATCTGCATCGGCTCCTCTGCGAACTTATAGCGATCGATCCCGAACTCCAAATATCGCTGCGCCATGCCATTTGAATAACCACCAAACGCCACCTTCAGAGCGATTAAAGGCGTAATACCGTAGAGCGCTAGCAGAGAGACATGGTGTGTTGCCACAGACCTAAAGAGTCCCTGTTTAAGGAAGTAGTCAATTGCTGTTACCAAAGTTCCAAATAGAGCCAGATAAAAAAAAGGGATATGTCTTGCACATCCCGCAGCTAAGAACGCCAACGAAATAGTACTAAGTAAGGCACCTTGAGTAAGAAGTAGTGCTCGTATAGATCTGAAACTCTTAATAACCGCCAAAACAAGGGCTGTACAAGCTGCAAAGAACCACCAGGAAAGTTGCTGATTCAGCATCTGCTGTTTAAATGGAGAGAACCACTCGAATATATTCGCTCGTGATGGATGTGCCATAAATAGCTCATCAAAGAACTTAGTGAAATTATGGATTCCACTCGGTGAAATAAGATTAGCTAAAATTACACCTAGGCAGATAAGCGCCGAGCTCGCCGAGAGGCGTCTTTCTATGAAAGCTCCCTGTAACATCCATAGCACAATGAAAAATATCCCGAGAATCGCACTCGGGTGAGAGTTGATCCAAAGCACTTGAAGTGGTAGGCACCACCACAACATTCTCGCATTTTTGGCAGTCAATAATAAAAGAGATATCGTCGTATAAACAAAGGCAAATACGTATATTCTTGGTTGAAACCAGTAGCACGAGGCTAAAATACCGACTATGGCAGCTCCAAGAACTAACCTAGGGCGCTGCAACCTCTTTGCCCAAGCTAAATAAAGCAAGCAGTACGTTAGGCCGCATAATCCGGTAGAGAAGAGCTGAACTGCAACGAGACCTCCCCAAGTATGAACAAAGTAGAATACTAAACAGGGCAGAGGTCGATTAATCAGCCATGGGTGCGGCCCGGTATACGAAAAGGGATCGATTGTAGGGATCGATTTGGTACGCCAAAGATACTCGCCGGTAACGATATTAGAGAAGATATCCTCAGCTTCAATCCTATAGATTCCTAGAACGTAAGTGAGAGAGATAATAATTATTAGGTGCAGAGCGGTTAGTAGCGGATTTTGTGTTGGTAGCTGGTCACCAGTTTTAGGCGCGCTTGTGAATCTAGCTATAGGTCGGACAGGTGTGCCCTGACCCTCCTTTGAAGCCAGTTGCTTAAATTTTCTTGCCTGCTTAATTTTGGCGTTTTTAACCACTCTATCTCATGTTCAATTGACTAGTTTTACTAATAAAAACTATCCTGTCTGACGTAAGTATCTTTTATAAATGCTCTATGCCAATTAGGTCTAGACCGTATTTTTTACGAAGCTCGCTGCGCTCGCCGAGAAAAATGCTTGGAAAAAAGCCAGCTACTAATTTTTTACCGGCATGCCGGACACTAAAAAATTAGTATTCTTTTTTTAGCCCGCCTGCGCGGGCTTTTACTAATCTTTGACTTGGCCGTTTGTCTGGTATCCAAGTGAAAAATTAGTATGGCCTTTTCCTCATCGCCTACAGTTTGTGTGGGATCCATAGTGCCCACACAAGATGAAGTTTAACTTAATGATCTCTGTCACCTCCGCACATTTTTGGCTTCTTACAGATAGAGACAACTGCGAAGCCCTTGCACGTGCTCGCCCGAATCTTGCACTTTAGTGCAATATTCGGAGTAATTATTGCGGTCAAATCACGGAGGTAATAGCATCCCAAGCATGAGTACAATTACATTTGATCATCCCCTGGCACCGCTACCTGAAAGGAAGCGGCTCGCTCTAGTAGCCCATGATGGCAGGAAGGCTGAGATCTGTGCGTGGGCAGCGCAGCACCGCGAAGAGTTAGCACAACATCTACTCTATGGCACTGGCACTACGGGTGCACTACTTGAGCGTGAAGTGGCGTTGACGGTAATAAAATGTGCGTCTGGACCACTTGGTGGTGATCAACAGATCGGTGCAATGATCGTAGAAGAGCGGATTGATATGCTCTTTTTCTTCTGGGATCCGCTAACAGCGCAGCCGCATGACCCTGATATTAAGGCGCTACTTAGGATAGCAGCGCTATATGAGATTCCGATTGCTTGTAACCGAGCAAGTGCAGACTTTTTGATCACAAGTGTGCTTATGGCAAAGGTATACCCGCGACGAGATGGGGTGCGATAGAGCAGTTTTTGGATTCTTCATTTCTCTCTCTAGAGGATGGGAAGGATAGGACGATCGATTGTCCTATCCTTGGCACTCACCCCCGTGGTGTACTGTCAGCCCCATCTTTGATGCCGTCGACATCAGGATCAGGATTTGCTGGGTCTGTACCGAAGTTTGGGCCTTCGAAGACATCATCCTAAATTCGGCAGTTAAGGAGAACGAAAATGGTGCAGGTGGCTAAAAGCACAAAGGATTTTGAATTTTTCGGAGGCTTGAACCCTGGCACCGGCAGGGTGAGCACCGAAAATTCAAAAGACAAAGTGATTTTAATCATATGCGCCATTTTCAGACCCACAACTGCCGAATTTAGGATAACAACCACTACCGCCTTGCCATTGCAATTAGAGTCGGCGTGCTGCCCCACCAAGGGGCATCCGAACGCGAATCGAACATACAAAACAAGTGCTACTGCAGCACGGCGATCTGTAGAAGATATTTCATAGAGGGTCTCCTGCGATACGCTGGAAGGTACGAAGGAGTAGCCCGCCTATGCAATCTCACCTACAAAGATCGAATGTCTCCCAACTGCCTGCTCACCCACTTTACGCACCCCCATCGACCTAGTAGCATCCACAAGGTTATGGCTGAAGACGTACCCCACCGCGCCCCCCTTACCCTTGGAACAAGAGTTTTTTTAGGACTCTTTGGCCTTATGTTCAGCGCAGCATTGATTGAGCTCGCGCTTCACCTCGTTCCGCTACGAGCTCAATCGCGTTCCTGGAGCGATCGGCCCTACGCCTACCTCATGCCTGAGGGTGTGCGTACGCTGCAAGATGCCGATCCGGCCCCCAAGAAGCCCGACACATTTCGCATCATTGTAGTTGGGGATTCCTTCACTTTTGGACCAAACATGCAGTATGCGGACACCTTCCCCAAAAAACTCGAGTGGATGCTCAACCTAAATTCTTCTGCACAGCGAGTCGAAGTTATAAACCGTGGCGTATGTGGGGCGTCTACGGTGAGCGAGGTTTAGCTGGTTAAGCAGGCTCTCCAAGAGGCTCCCGACCTGCTCATCCTCGAGATCACCCTAAACGATGCAGAGCCTCACATTTTGTCGCAGCAAGAACGAGATGAAGTCTTTGGATCCGCATGGCTATCATGGCGGATATTTAACTTGTCACGCGCACTCGGCTTTCTTGCTAAGCGAATTCACAACTCGCGAACGGTCACAAAGTATATCGATTACCACTCGAAATTCTTTAAAGACCCTGAATCCCTTGATCGCTTTAATCGGTCACTTGCAAGCATTTCTGCTCAGGCGAAAAATGCCAATATTCCGATAATAGCCATGCTCTTCCCTTTATTTGACTTTCCAATAAACGAACGTTATCCGTTCGCTGATGTGCATAGGATCATCGCCACCTCTGCAACAAAGTACTCGCTTCAACTCGTTGATCTTCAAGCGGCGTATCAAGGGATTCCACCCGAACGACTGCAGGTAATTCCGGGAGATGACAACCACCCAAATGAGATCGCCCACCGGATTGCGGCAGAGAGGCTTCTAGCAGCCCTTATAGACCGAAAGCTCGTTCCAGAGACATCCGCGCCTAACAGTGTATTTAGAAGTCGTAAAGAGCTGACTGCGCATGGTTCAAACCGATACAAGGTTTTCCGTAGAGCCGCGGCAACAATTCTTTCGAGAGTTGATCAGAAAGATACAGCCGCAGCGGAAAATTGAGTCTTTTAGTCGACAGGTAAACATCTCTAATCGCGCTCTCTATCGGCCGCTGGTACCGTTGGGGAGTGAGGGTGCGTTCCTGTCGGGGTCGCCATAGAACAACAGGCTAAACAGATTTTTATTTTCAGGGGATACGTATGAGATTAGGGACTATTTTAGTTATGGCTTGCATGGCACTAAGCGCAAGTTCTGCAAGTGCTCAGATGAGGGCAAAAACACTTGACCAGTTCTGTCCTAAATCACTTCTGGTAGGTCAAGAGAGTGGGACAATTTATAGGAATTCTGCTCCTGTTAGAGCTAATTCTTCGCTAACAGCGCCGATAGTTGGCTTCCGCAGAGAACCGACGCTGATTTTTGGTCGGCGCAACTTTACAGGCTCGTCGTATACTATTTACGACGGCAAGGGCACATCCCTTGGCCGCTGCCCTTACGCCACCGCGCACGGCGCACAGGGTCGTGCCCGTTGTACCATGCAGACCACCAGCGTTCGCAGGGCTGCGGTTAAGAACACCGGTTCTCCAACCGTGTATTTTAAGATCTCCAGCAACACGTGCGTTAAGATTCCAGACGCTGGCAAGTGTTACGGTAGCGTTAAGGGTCTGTGCAACCAGGTGCTTAAATAAGGAGAATTACTAAATTCACTTGGGCGGTTGTGTTCCCGATTGACTTGCTGGTCAGAGAACACGACCGCCTTTGCATAAAACCCGACCTCGCCTGGAAAAAGCACTTCAGCCGTGAGCGCACTAATCCTAAATTCGGCGCCGAGTTAGGGTGTGATTCCCGGCTGCTCTTCGAGCCACTTTATAACCCTTCCAGTAAATTCGTTGTCGGTATCATAGACTTGTCCAATCTTTTGAAGTACTACAAGCAACTTACCTATCTGTTCCTTACTGATAGCTAATTTGCCATTAGTAAATACAACTTCATTTTGAAGCAGCTCCACAATACGCAGCCATGTTTCCCTTAGAGCTGCTTGATTATCTGCATACAGCTTATCGCATCTTTCAAACCAATCAGCTAAGGCAGTGTCTATTAAAGCTCTGCCATTAGGCTCTTCTGATATCTCCCTAGCTAAATAAATTAATCGGGCGGCAACAGCAGCATCGGCGGCGGCTATATCTTTTAGTTCTAATTCTTCGATTTTCTGGGCAGCCTCTACAGCCTGGGAGAGTAATTTAGTTAGAGTCCCAGCTCTATGAGGTGGTGATGAGATAGCCAGCCTCTTGATGAGTAGCAACTGAAGCTTTGGTTTGAGTTGCTTAAACAGCGCTGTCATATCATTAGTTTGACGCTCAACCAGCTGAAATATGGAAGCTAGTTCATCTATAAGCTGATCATGTTCCCTATCAACTTCCAGGCTATTAAGTTCTAAAGTGAGCGCGTGTGCCGCATCCCACATCGTATTCTGTATTTCAGCAAAAAAAAATTCTTCGCTGAAGGTCAACATGCAGCCTAGCAGCTCTTCGAGATGTTCGCATGATATCGGCTCGTGTTTTTGGATTGAGTTCTTGATACTAGCGACAACTATTGGAGTTATATTTCTAAATATTTTAAGTGGATCTGCACTTAGCTCTGGATCATTTGTCATCTCTGTAAGTGGGAGTAAATCTTGAATGACGCCCAAATTTAACCTCGATTCACCGAAGGCCTTCTCTGCTTGCTCTTTAAGTTCAGGATTCGTAAGACAATCATTAAGTATGATTAATAGAAGCTTAGCTATGTTTCGATCTAAGGATGGGCGGTCAGCTACGGCTTTAAAGAGGTCTAAGCGGTGTTGTTTGGGGAGGTGTTCCAGCAGAGCTAAAACCATATCTGAAGTAGGTGGCGAGGTGAGTGCTTCTAGGAGATCCACTTCAATTGGCTTTTGATTGTTCGTGTACGCTGCAATCACCTGACCGATCTCTGACGCCAAAAAAATAGCGCCGCCAGCACCAATAATATCTCGGACGGCATCAATCGCAGCAGGTTCGAGCCCTCCGTTTTCTCTGATATCATTAGATAGTGTAGTAGCTATATCTTTGGCGAATGATTGATCTGGGTATATCCCTGCATAGAGAAGCAGCTGAATTAGTTTTACGCGCTCATTGTCTTTACCTAATGGTTGTTCCGGATATTCGAAGTAAATTGCATGAAGTTCATTGTTGAATCTCTCTATGGGAGCATCACCTGAGTTAAAGAGAATTCTAAGCGCTTCCTCAGCATCATATCCACTTAATTCATTAATAATACGCTCAATCGAGATTCGCTCGTGATCGATAACACCGGGCTGCTTAAGAAACAAATTCATTAAATCTGGATCTTGGATTATATAGAATAGATCGTTTGTGTTTAGCGCCTCCGAGTTCTCTGATACTTCAGGGGTTGTGAATTTACCGGACAATAAAAAAGCGATGAAATTCAGAGCGGGATTATATTCATCATGCGAGCCCATAAATGGTACTTCTCTTAGCAACATCCAAAGCTCAATAGGTGGCAGCGGTATGGGCTGACTATTTTTAGAGGCATTTTGAGCCTCTAGCCACCAGTTGATTGACTTCCTCTGAAGATTGCTAGCGTAGATCCGCGCTAATTCTATCAGTTTGGTCGCACTAGATTCGGTTGCAGAGAGTTCAGCTGCAACAAGAAGCTCAATAATCAACTCAGTTTCACGAATCTCCCCCGATTCATAGCCTATAAGGGCATTGGCAGCTCTCTGATTAGCGGGGGCATCTTTATAGATATCTATTAACTTATTTAATAGATCCTCGTGATTTTCTTCAATTTCCTGAATAGACGTTGTAAGACTGCCCACATTCTTAGGGTCTGACCCAATTATAATCTGATCAAGCGCCACTTGAGCGCCTTCTAGATTATCTACTGGCGGTATCCTTTTCTCTAATTTTGGGCGAGTTTTTTCAAAGAATGCACGATTAAACGGCTCAGAGAAGCTCGCGGTAAGTTCGTTAACGAAATCTTTTAGTTTTTCTGGTAGCTTGTTTCTATCTCTTAATCCATAAGACCAGTCTAGGTGAGGATAAGCGCCATCTGGGAGATTTCTCTTTACCTCTGGCAGGAATACGTTGTGATGGACTAGGAGAAGTAGTAGGTGTGCAATCTGTTGTTCGGTAAATTCAGGGAAATTAAGTTTTTCTGGATCTGACTCGATTCCTAGCCTAATGATCTGCTGATCTAACTCGTCTTTCTGTGCTCTACTCATTAAACTGCAGATTGTTAGGCACTTGAAATGATCTTGGCTACCTCTGGGTGCTAAAGCGCAGATAATAAGCTCCTTAAGTGGTTCGCTTGGAAGAAGAATCGGATTAATAGCTAATTTAGCCGCAGCTTTTTTAAGAGCATCGATCTGATCAGGCTTTATAAGATTTAACCACACAGAATTACCTAAAAGAGCCTGAGCCATATATGCCTCAAGATGTTCAGAGCGCTGCGAGGCTAGGTTGCGAAGGATTATCTGAAATTTCTCCTGAGAAGGGTCGGTTTCTCTACACAGGCGGTATAAATTTGACCAATAATTTTTAGGATCGCCTAAAAGATTTTCAACTCGCGCTATTAGCTCCTCTGCTGTCTTTACCTTAAACCTATTATTTGAATGCTCAGTATTAGATTGCGGATCTTGATCTTGTCCGGCCGGCTCGTCTGCAGCTGGGAGAGGTATGTTGGGCAAGCATGCCTCTGCCAAGTGAGTATCAAGTGCCCCGCTAAGCATCACGGCAGCTATAAAAGTTCTGACGTTGCCCAACACAGATAATGCCTTCTCTGGATCTCTCGTTGTAGAAATTAACTAACGTTAGTGTAGCTCTTTTGGCAGGTTAAACTCAAACTAGCGGCTTAGCTATAGATCCTAAAAACGGCAGTTGCGGGTCTGAAAATGGCGCATCTGCCCAAAACCACTTTGTCTTTTGAATTTTCGGTGCTCACCCTGACGGTGCCAGGGTTCAAGCCT
>CAZZLV010000058.1:0-11232 GCA_964655155.1 uncultured Bdellovibrionales bacterium | reverse complement strand
GACCATGCTCCTCCTGCAGCCGCAGCAGCTGGTGGAGGTGGCAACGCAGGTGGCAGTGGGGGCTACAATAATGGGCTACCTCCAGGTATAACCAACACTGCTGGCTGGAGCGCTGACCAGATAGATAAGAAGCTGGCCGAGGTTAAGAAGAACCTCGACTGGGATAACACAACTGGCAGCGCTCGTAAGTGGTGGGAGGCCTTTGAGACTGAGAACAAAACACGTATGCCACTAGTCCTGCGGCTCGCTGAAGAGCTTCAGGTGCGCAAAGCAACAGTAACAGAGTTCTTTCTGGCCTACGTCTACAGCAACACCGACAATATTCAGGCTAACTTGAGCTACCTTGATTATACCAGGCTTAAGAAAGAAGAGGAGAAGAAGAAGAAAGATGCTGCTGCCAAAGCCTTGCCTGGAGGTTCTGCAAATACTGCCGTTGCAGCTAACTCTACAGCAGCACCTACGGGCGCTCCAAGATAGGCTGAATGTAACCTATGGCGATTGGCAGCGCCTTTGCTCTAAATCACTAAATGGTGTTTTTTAACCTAAATTCCGTAACGATATAGCGGCTTTTGTAAAACGCTATCGATTTGCGGATGCGAATCAAAACAACAACCTGTAGTGATTTACGGCAAAAGCCTTGCCAGTTTTACTGGCACGGACTTTTACAGATCACTATAGCAACCGCTAATCATTAGCACTTACCAATCGCAATCGGCTTTTTAAACCTAAAATCGGCAATTACATCAGAATTCTCTGGTTGATCTTGAATCCGATCAAGACTGATCACTATCATCTTAGCAGCTATCGCCCTCTGGGGTGTGCCATAGTCTGCACGAAATCCTCAAGTCCTCCTACCCCGACTCCGACGTATCTGACTATCGAGCGCCCGTCTATAAAAACAGAATACGGCACCTGGTCACCCTTGAGGGCTAAAAAGACCTCATCCTGTACATCATTACCTGAGAATACGTGTATCACGGTTGTCAGGTCTTGTGCCTTAATCCGTCCTCTAACTAGATCCAAATCCTCATTTCGATCAAGATTTACAGCGAAGAAATCCGTATCACCGCGATCGGCATACTCTCGCGCCAGATCCTCGAATTGCGCTATCACACTACGAGAATGCGAACACCAAGTAGTCCAAAAAAGAATCGCCTTATTACGCCCTCGCTCGTCTTTGAGAGCTAAATCCTCACCACTTAATAACATCAAGCGGCCATCTGGAACGGGCTGCCCTACAAGCGCACTAACCTCAGGAGATACTGATGCACAACCAACACACTGAAAAGCCAAATGACTACTCATCAGAAGTGAGAGCAGGATTCTGCGAATCTTAAGGACAGAGAAGATATTTATAAAAAGCGTATTCAAGCTGCTTTGACCAGGTGCCGCTACAAGTTTACTAAAGATGTTTCGTAATTGGTTCGCGGTTTTTGAAGTTGTTGATCATCCTAAAAGTGCAGTTAAGTAGGATGATAATGGTGCAGGTCGCCAAAAGCACGGGATATTCTCAACTTTTTGGAAGCTTGAACCCTGGCAACGCCAGGGTGAACACCGAAAATTAAGGATAAAAAGTGATTTTAGTCATATGCTCCATTTCCAGACCCTAAACTACCGACTTCAGAATTATTGGATTCAACTACACTTCGTGTCAAGAGCACGCGGCAAGGGCACTCGTTAAGGAGAAGATACCAAAAGCGCCCGGTCTAATTCGACTTCAAAAACTCGTCGCACCTCCGGATCCAGCTCCGCGTCGTATCTCTCACGTATTCGCGCCTTGGAAGACGCAATGCTCACCTCCTTGAGAAAGGGAATGACTGTCTTTCTGACACCTGCTTCCGGTCGATTGAGCAGGTGGATCAGCATATCTGGATGTATGTCTCTTCCAAATGCGCGAAGCGCGGCTTTAACTACTTTCGGGGTGCCCTTCTCAAGAACAAGCGGCACGACCAAACGCTGTGCCTTATTTCCATTAAGAGTTGCCAGTCCTTGAACTAATGTCTCTTCGCAGATACTATCCGCTAAACCTAACGCACCTATAAATTTGCCAACCCTTGCTGGCTCATACCCTTCCGAAGAGATCAATATATCAATAACATCTACCACAAGGCTTATAACCCCAGATTTTGATGGTATACCACTGATTGCACTAGCTATTATTTCTGGGTCAGGTTGCGACATTAAAACTGCAAATAATGCCGTTGCTGCAAGAGGATCGGCCCATGTAATCAGCAGCTGAACATCGCTCGCAGATCGGCTTTTAGTAGCTATGCCTGTGCCTGCACGAAACAACACATCATAGGGAGCACCACTATGTGCATCCGCCACTGCCGCTACACTGAAAAATATCTCATTTTCCGGAGTGGTTATATGTCGCCTTAACACCTCCCTAGATAGCACCGAAAAAACAGGGGAACGTTTCATGGCATGCAACTTAAGAAGCCACCACAACTCATCATTAGACACCAGATCTAGTCGTCCCCATACTTCTGCGGCACGCTTTGACAGCCGCCCCTCTGCTGCTAGAAACAATGCGTCTGTTGAGAGCTTGTTTGCCGATTCCCTGTCTGTAATCACGCTTGGATGCAAGTGTGTCATCAAAAGATTTCTAAATTCGCGCTCTAATTCAGAGCCGATTTTCGCTACCAGACCTGCTAGTCGTGACTTTGATTCGTCATCACACTCTGCATAAAGACCAAATAGTATAGTGCGCTCCTCTGATGAGATCTTACCACTAGCAAATTGCTCAAATATGATGCTATCAGCTTCTATAGAGATCTTTTTGGCAATCGAAACAACTCCTCGAACCGATGCGCCTCTCATGGCCATCGGCTCTACCATCTGATTATTATTGATCACCGCACCTGAGCCAACTTCATTATTTGCAGAAACTCCAATTGAGTCTCCGCCCCCCTTAAGAAGCGCGAGAGCACTCTTGACGTCCTGAAGTGTTGGATCGCTATCTTCGTTAATAGATCCTGCAGCTATGCGATTCGGAATTAGTCCTCGCAGATTGGATGCTTGCAGAATGACCACCAAGAGCGCCGCCGATAATATTAGACCACAAATTATCCATCCCGCCATCCTAGAACGAACAAACGTATTAACGCGCCTCATACGAATCTGTTTGGTGGTCATGCATATGTCGCGAATCTCATCTATCGAGAGGGGCTTCTCTCTAGCCGCATCTATCAATTGCTCATCAGTATTGTTGACTAGAGCCGCTAGATATTCTCGATCTGTTACAGAGATTGCACTGAGAAATGCACGCGCGTCGGCGCAAAATCGCTTTTGTGGCTCTCTCACGATCATCGCAAGAACGGATAACACCCAAGGTGGAGCATCTGAATTAACGCGCTCTAAGTACGCATCAAGACGTCGCAAGTCTATAGGCTCCGGAGGAAACTTTGCGCCAAATAGCGCCAGTCCCATTACAGCAAGAGAATAGACATCAGCAATAGCTGACGGCACTCCAGCGGCGTCTTTGTTGATAATTGAGAATGGTCGAATATCGGAAGAAACAGTAGCCGATACCCTATCATCATAGCCACCCATAAATCCAATCATCCGGACCGCCCCGAAAGAGTCAACAACAAAGCATCCTGGGGTTATATTACCACAGGCAAAACCAGCATCGTGTATCTGAGCTATGTGCATAGCGCACATCAGGAAGCGATTACGCATCGTTATAGTACCGGGCGCATCAAAATCGATCGCTCTTGTGCTACTGCAGTTTAGGGCGACATAAGCACGATTGGTGGCATCGACACCAAATTCAACTTCGCCCCAATCTTGTACTGACATGAGGCACTTCAGGTGCTCTAGAAACTGCTCCTGCTCCCTTTCGCCAAGAGCATTCCGTGAGAACCAAAGCAACACATCTTCCTTATCCTCTAGTCGCTCCGCTTGGTAGCAGTCTGCCTGCACCACTGATCCCAGCCTCCGATTTATAGCCCACACATCGTTCACTGGATGTTGCGGAATATTTTCATCTGGTATGTGCTGCATATACTATCGTCGCTTGTAATGCGAACAACTCATGGCTAGCTACTCAACTTAACTTTGCTCTAAATATTTCTCATCTGGTATGTACCTCTCTACCTACACCTTGGCATCCCATACCCCTATCTGCATTACTGGGAAGGACGGGTCTACCTCATCTAATGTTGTGACAAATACCTGCAAACCGCTTATCCTGACAAAAGAGATCACCTTCTCCTTAATTTCCCTGCTGCAAAGTAAAGCTACAGGTAGGCAGCCTGCCTGTAGTGTCGGACGAACTACCGCATATAGACCTCGTAAAAGCGAGTCATATAGATCAGGAGCCATCGCAAGGGATGTAGTCCAGCGATCTGCCAAAACCTCTTCGAAATTCTGCTCTACCGCTGGAGAGAGAGTTAACACGGGGAGAGAGCCGATTCCACCTACAAAACGTCGCACGATCTGTCTGCGCCTTGATGCTCGGACGAAATGTACTACTTCAGCTAGATCAACCGGAGTTTCTGCGTTAGTGGTAACACCTGAAGATGCACAATAGGCGGAAATGCATTCCATAATAGCTCTAAAATCGCGAATACTCACACCCTGGCGGATCAACTCCTGGACTATTTCAGCTAGCTTTGGTACCGACACAAACTCTCTACCAAATCCATCTCCAACGAGGCCTGGGTACTTCTTCTCAATCTGCCGCAGCAATGAATGCACATAAGTAACCGATACGACATCTTCTGGATGCTCTCGCGTAGACTGTGCTATGCGCAAGGCGATGAATTCCATAACATCATAGAAACGCACTCTCGCTGCCTGAAGCATCTCGAGATTTCGAGAAGTACGAGGAGTCCAGAAGAGGCGATGACCTGAAGCCGGATGATCCTCTTCTTTTAGCACTTTGAATCCTAGTACAGCGGCTTGAGCACTTGAGACCTCTGCTAGAATCGCATCTTCAGGCATGCTGCCAATCAACATCTCAACACCCATGTGCCGAACTGCATATGATCCTGGCGCCAATAGATCATCAGATACCACTCGCAAGAGCGGCAAAAGAATGCCTGTATCTTCAAAAAACATCTCTCTAAACCTTCGCCATGAAGCCGAGTAATCGGCTGCTCTAGCTCGATACATCCGAAATAAACTGCTTTTATCGAGGAATAGAATAAGTGTTGCGTCCGCAGAATCACTATCGCCCCCCGAACCTATCCCATCTACACCCTCTGTATCGGATTGTGCTTGCATCGTCAAACGACTCTGGCTGCGCCTGCGCCCTGCTAGAGCTATTGCAACTAAACCTGCTGCTGCTAGAAAAAATGGCAGCATCGGGATACCCGGCATCATCGCTACAACTATCAGCACCCCAGCAGTTGCAAGGAGCGTGAACGGCTGACTAAATAGTTGTGCATTCAGGTCAGCACTCAAACTTGAACGATCTGATGTCGAAACCCTGGTGACTATGATGCCGGCGCAAATTGATGTGAGCAAACTTGGGATCTGCGTAACAAGACCATCTCCCACTGTAAGTACGGTATAGGTCTGAATTGCATCTGAGAATCCTAATCCAGAGGATAATCCCATATACATACCACCGAAGATGTTGGTTAGAATAATGAGAATGCCTGCAATCGCATCACCTTTAACAAAGTTCATCGCTCCATCCATGGAACCGTATAATTGCGATTCCCTGCGCAACTCATCGCGCTTTCGACGAGCTTCGTCCGCTGAAATTACTCCCGAACGTGCGTCGTTATCGATCATCATCTGTCTTCCTGGTAAGGCATCGAGCGCAAATCTGGCAGCCACCTCTGAAACTCGTGCTGCTCCATTTGAAATGACGATGAAGTTAACCAGGGTCACGATGGAAAATATAATTAATCCGACAACAATCTCACCCCTAATAAGAAAAGTACCAAACGCCTCAATCACGCGACCCGCTTCTCCCTGACTTAAAATTAGCCGTGATGAAGCCACGTTTAGCCCGAGTCGAAATAGAGTGCTTAAAAGAAGGACAGAAGGAAAAGTGAATAGAGCAGAGGAGCTACCAACATACAATCCAACTAACAACAGTAGTATAGAAAGAGATAGGTTTAGCACCAACAACACATCTAGTAGAGGTGTTGGTAACGGAACGATGAGCATCGTCGCAATCGCTATTACTAATAGCATCAACATCACATCAGCAAATCTGACCTTTATTGCAGCTGCCATATCAATAATTCCCCCTAACTTGTCATGCCGGCCATAATCTGCGCTATAATCCCTAGACCTAGTAACATCACATAAGCTAAGAACACCAGAGATACAGGAGCTGTTGCTTTTAGTTCTAGTTTTCTGATCTCGGTTTCAATCCTAGCTTCTCGCTGACTGCTCACTGCATCTGCTAGTTCCTGGAGTTGCTTGGACACCTCACCACCAAATTTGGCTACTTGTGCCAGTGTAAGCAACGCCTGCTTAAATTCATTTTGACCGGATGCTTGCCCGATCTCTGTTAGTGCCTGCTCTAAGCTGACACCCGACTTTACGTAGAAAAGCGCATGCTTTATTAAATCGGTCGCTGCATTATGGCTATTGCGTTCATGCGCCATCTGTACCACCTGCGCCAGACAGGGGCCAATATCTAGCGAACTACTAACACCAATCGATATCTGCTCTATCAATAATGGAAGATAGTAAGATAAATCTTCATGCTGTTGCTTGACCCAGCCCCTCAGTATCCTCATCGGAACAAGCAGACCCACAAGAAGCCCTGCCACAACTAAGGTAAGTATCGTAGACAAACTCCCATCAAGTAAGCCTAGCGCAAGGCCTGACCCGGCAAAGATTAACGGCGCAATTCGCCGCCACCTATGAAAATTCTGCCTATCTGACTGCGATAGGCGTCCAGCCATGAATAGTAGCTCATCAACATTTGGCTGTTTATTCCTCGATTTTTTCCGTTTCTTTGCTGCAGTCACAATCAGCTGATGGTCATCCTCATCTTGCTGTGCAACCACCAGCTCTGCGCTTTCATAACGGCCAACACTGCGCAAGCTGGATATGCGGCCATGTTCTCGTCGAGCTCGCTCCATCACGCGAAATGCAATGATACCGAGCAATGTGAGCAGGATCATGAAAATTAATATTACTGTGAGCGTTTGAGCCTGCATATTTTAATCAAACTAAATCTTTATCTTCGTCATTTTGTTGATCATCAAAATAGCCGCAAGAACAATACATATTGCTCCCTGAGCCCACCCTGCAAGTTTCGGATTAGTCCAAGCGCCAATCACCATTTCCGGAGCGACAAATAACATGTAAGTCTGAACGAATCCGATCACGACTATAATCGCAAAAATTGAACCCCGCTGCATAGACACAGCGCCATTAGCTGCAATCTTGAATGTCTGCCTCTTTCGAATCTGTTTTGCCAATCGATCGAGTGTATCAGAGAGCGTACCTCCTACTCGCCTACTGAGGAGCAACGCCTGAACAAACAGCTCAATCTCAGGTTGATCTATATCTTCACCAAAAGATCCGATTGAACGATCTTCTGCTACCCCCATCCGAAATCGTTCAAGCATCAGCTTTACCTCCTGTCTAACGAGGGATTCCCCTTCTAAACTATCGGCGGCAGCTTCGAGGGCTTGTACCGTATTAAGCCCAGTTTTAAGCATACCTACCACCGATAGGAGAAACTGCGCAAAATCAGCATCAAATCGCTGCACCCGTTTTCTAATCCTCCTATTGATCCACCAATTTATGATCATCGGCCCGGTGATTGCTGCAGCGACCTGCAGTATCAAGCGAAGGTACACATAGGCAATTGCAAAGGCCACTAAACTGATCATGATCTGTAAAAAAGTTATAACGTATGGTGGCATCCAGGCGAGATTGGCGTACCGCAACCTATTTCTAAGACTATCTTCCCGAGATCGCTCTGGCGCGACATCAACTGAATCTTGCCAGTTATCCGAAACTTCTTGATCAAACGAGACGCCCTCTTCCTCGATATAATCAGATGATTCCGAAATCGACTGTCTATACTGATTAATATGGCTTCTCAATCCATTCGATCTTCGCCTACCAAGAATCACCCCTGCCTGTGCTAGGTGCGCAAGGATCACGACTGATATCAATACTACGGCAGAGCCAATTACGATAAGGATTGCGGTCTGACCGGACATTAATCTCCTCTTGCGCCTCTTTCTTCCTCTGGAAAGGTCATTTCATAGGCCGAGTCTCCCAGATTAACGCCGTCTCTCTTGAGCTGTTCCGAGAAATTACTATTCCATGAATCCACTCGCCAGACAGGTCGCACCCCCTGTTTAATCAGGGTAAACATAGGTCGAATCTGAATCTGTCCCTCGATGAAATGACCTACTTCAATCACCTCTGCGATTCTGGGCCTCCCAGTTCCCTTTTCACGAATGAGCCAGACAACTGAATCAACTGCAAGAGCTATCTGCTGACGAATTATGTCAATCGAAACTGATTTCTGCGCACGACCAAGCAAGCTCTCAAGCCTAACTAAGGTCTCGCGTGCATTTCGAGCGTGCACAGTTGACATTCCTACGTGACCAGTCTGGGCACTCTCTAGGAAAGCCTCTGCAGATAGTGGGGTACGCATTTCGCCTAGCAATACGCGCGTTGGTGTCATGCGCAGAGTAGTCTTTATATGCTCTTGCAACGTCACCTCGCCTATACCCTCAGAGTTTGGTGGTCGCGAAATGAGAGATCTAAAGTAGGGATGCTGCAAGTTAAGCTCGGGGGTGTCTTCTACCGCCACTATCGATTCTTCTGATCCAAACTGGCTCGCAAGACACCTCATCAGCGTTGTCTTACCGGTACCAGTTTCTCCTGCTACCATGATCGTTGCTAACCCACTTCGTGTAAGACTGGCAAGATATTGTATAATCAAAGGCGGAGCTACCTGAAACTTGATCAAACTATCCAGCGACACCTCCGATATGCGCGGCACACGTATACAAAGCAATGGACCCCGCTGTCCGCAGACGCTTTCATGTACAGCACATAACCGAATACCATTCGGAAGTGAGGCATCCACAGTATGCTGCTGTGTAGTTAATGATTTTCCGAGCCGAAGCAATAAACGATCAATAAAAGTTACATATGCTTGCGGCGACGGCCATGCTAGCCCCGTTGTCTCGCTTACCTTACCTCTTTGCAGCACTATCGTTTTATAGTCATAAACGTGAATGTCCGTTACTTCGCGATTATCAATAAGTGGCTGAATGACCCCCCAACCAACTAGATCTTTCTGAAGAGAAAGGATTACGTTTGCGCGCTCTATATCATCTAGTTGGTTACCCTTCTTCTTCAGAACTCGATCTACTGCTTGGGTGATTACCACCTCGGCTTTTCCCGATATAGCAAGCTGTTGCTGGGCCGCTCCATCACTCCCGAGTTCGCGGCGAGCCTCCTGCATCACATTGATAGCCAGCGATGACAACTCGATAGTACGATTAGCGTGTGTTGATCTTGCCGAGCGCTGCGGGGTTGCCTGGCGCACGACATCATCAGCAGACATAGCCAACGTCTGTGAAGGTCGCGGATTTGCGCTATCCTGATTTTGACTACCAGCTGAAGAACTAGCTGTCCGCACGCGCTGCGAACGAGTCGAGAATAGACCCCTAATAGCACTGGCATCACGGCGCTCCCTCTCCGACATAACCCCGCTTCTCCCCTGGGTATTCTGGGTTAACTCACTGGGACAGCGCTAAAATGCCTTGAAGTAACAAGGCATCTATTCTACTCCCAAGGGTCTATATCGGCGCTATTTAACGAAAGGATAAGTGCTTAAGGCTTAAATGTATGGGAATCTAGCAAACTGCGTTTGGTAGAGTCGACGAATCTTTTTTAGTCAGGGACTAACCCAGTCCCTACGACACGGTACTTCTTTCCATCGATTACCACCCAGCCATGCTCAGGAATAGTAATCTTAGAATTGTCCGTAAGAGCACCCAATACCTGCTCAACCGTAATCTTGGTTCTTTCCGAGATCTCCCCTAAATCTTCATCTCCTCTCAGGAGCAGCCGCATCTCGCCCCTTCCTGCCGCAAGCTTTAGCCGCTTTTGATCTTCAGCTGATACTTCAAGCGTAACCGTTGATTCACCGTTTTGAATCATCTTTGACTCGCCACCGAACTCAGATGATACGCTTGATCCACTCGATAGCACCCGCAGATTTTGAGCTATAATCACAGCCTCTGTGGTATTTCCCTGCTTTGAGGCCCACAGCACATCTACTCGTACTCCTGCCCTAGCCCAGCCTTCATTGGTCGTCTGCTTATCAAGCTTTATAGTTATAGCTCGATAGCCAACCCTAATTTGCGGAACTACACTATTTACCGGGGCTCTAAATGTGACGTGATCTAAAAGAACTGGCTGGCCAGCAGCCACAAAAGATTTGGCATAAGCGCCTCTGAGTTGTTCAAATCCTGAAACCACTCCAACTCCAACAAAGTCTGATGTCGACCTAGACTCTTTGCGAAACATTTCAGGCTTTAGCTCTGTGCCTTCATCAAGATTCTGGATTGAAACCAATACCTCTAAACTGGCTGGGGGAGTTATCTCAGACAGCACCGGCTGCACAGCAGCTGGATTTGGTCTGTTAAACAACAACCCCATCCCTACGCCAATAACAACTAACATTCCTGCTAGCAGAATGAGCGCTAATTTTTTATTTGAATTTGCTCTCCCTTTAGACCTAGTGCCCCTCATAAAACCATTCAAAAGTGAGCTTCATCTTCGGGACGCTGGTTACACTACCGCTATTAGCCTCTGGCAAAATAGCTTGGGGCCTAAAAACACGATCCAGCGCGAGCAAAAAAATCTGGGACAAGAGCCCAGATAATAACTAATTAACCTGTGTAGCCACTGAACTAAATTGCTCACTGACACTTGTTCCGAGCACTCGCACTGCCGCGATAACTACAACCGCTATCAGCGCTACCATAACTGCGTACTCGACCATAGTTGCACCGCGCTCGTTGTTCTTATTAACCATAACTCCCTTCTTATTAATTACAACACGATTAATTCTAATTTAGCTTCTAAGGCTCTCAAAAAAGACGCGGGTTTACTGACAAACTAGCCGCACCCACTTTATATCGAAACTTCTAGAGCTCCATTTTACTTAATATCTCGCTCCCTTAAAGAATGGATCATCGGGGCGATTTTGAAAATACTTATTTGGCTCATCGCGGAATCGAGTGGGTGCCGATGGCTGCTGATGGGTCATAA
>CAZZLV010000057.1:0-11370 GCA_964655155.1 uncultured Bdellovibrionales bacterium | reverse complement strand
GCGATATAGCGGCTTTTGGAAAACGCTATCGATTCGCGGACGCGAATCAAAACAATAACCTATAGTGATTTACGGCAAAAGCCTTGCCAGTTTTAGTGGCACGGACTTTTGCAGATCACTATAGGATCAATAACTAGGTAGGTAGCGACGCTCGAAGCTCTTCAAAGAGTACTAAAAAGCGCTCTACTGTACGCGGCACGTTTTTGCCGAATCGCCTCAGTACAAGATGATAAAATTCCTCAGGTGTGGTCGCAACTACTAGCTCCATCCGTCTAAACACCGGATGCTGATCTAAGAGTGCTCGGCGCTTGTGATAATAATTATCGCTTAGACGCGCTCGCATCGCATCTTGAAAAAACTCTCGTTGATCAGCGCCAAGAGAGTGACAGATATCCGTGTAGGCTCGGTACTCACGCTTACTATTAAAATCACCACACCTGCGACGATTTTTAAATAAGCGAACGGGATGGTATTCAAAGAGCACGCCATCGACCAGAAAATCAACAGCCAGGGTATTACCGTGGCAGTCACTGCCGATTGCAACCTGAAAAGTCACCCCAGTCTGTAAGGTAAAGTGGGGTACAAACTGCCGCAGGAGCTCGGCGCAGATCGCCTCTGAACGTGAACAAAATTCAACATCGGTCTCGTAGACCTCAGTCTCGGTGGGGTCTAATCCTCTGTGTGTTGACTTGACACCACGTGGGCTAGATTCTCTACTACGAGCTTTCTCATTCTTACGACGAGTAGGTCTAGAAAATGGGGGGCCAATCTCAATATCTAGTAGAGATTCGTCGTGGAGTTCAGAGCCTGTACAATCAGGCTGATTATCGACCAGGTGAGCGGCGGAATGGATTTTCAAAATAACCTGCCGTCAAAGACGCGTTTCCGCGTACGTCTTTCTACCTATATATAAAGATGCTCGGGAGGCCCAAAAGGATTCGACAGTTAGCAAGCTAATTGAAAACTAACACGTGCAAGCTTGAATAAGACCTCGAGATACCTCAAGATCGCAAAGAGATAGGAAGATAGAAATTTTAATTCGCTAGTTGCAACTCTGGAAATGGCGCATATGACTAAAATTACTTTGTCTTTTGAATTTTAGGTGCTCACCCTGGCGGTGCCACGGTTTAAGCATCCGAAAAGTTCAAAATTCTTCGTGCTTTTAGCCAGCTACACCATTTTCATCCGCCTTAACTGCCGAATTTAGGATTAAAGGAGATTATTTGTGATCGCCTACATGAAAGTGCCCGTTTTTATTCTAATCGGATTATTACTTATCAGCTGTGCCAAGAGGCAACGCCGCTACTGGCGCGAAATGACTACTAATAGGCCAACAGGATCGCTTCGAGCCGGGTACATATTAGCGACCATAACTTTAGCTTTGGGATTGGCCACTGCGATGATCGTTAACACCCCCGAGGGCTGGCAGATGTTCGTTGGCGTGGCCTTACTAACCCTTGTATTTTGCGTAAAAATCACATTTTCTCCGGTGGTAATAGCAGTGATACTGATCGCTTGCGGATATCAGTTCTATGCCTATGATCGCTTCCCACTATTTGAGCTATGGGGCGGCACCATGTCAGTCCTGGCTTGGCGACTCCCCGAGCAATTCCGAATCATTTACTCAACGATCTCCTTTATTTGGGTTCTGATGGTTTTCTTTGGTGGAGGCAACCCTAGTGTTTCAAGTGCCGAAGATATCGGCGATGTGGCTGGGGGTATTAGTTAAACAGGGCATCGCAGTTCTCCCGCTAGCTACTTAGAGACGCTGGAAGTTTCGAAAAGGATAAAAATGTGCGGGCAGATGAAGCTTAAACCTAAATTCGGCAGTTGCGGGCCCGAAAACGGCGCATCTGGCTAAAATCACTTTGTCTTTTGAATTTTCGGTGCTCACCCTGACGGTGCCAGGGTTGCGCCTCCAAAAGGTTCAAAATACTTAGTGCTTTTAGACATCTGCACCATTTTCGTTCTCCTTAATTGCCGAATTTAGGATAATCCTAAATTCCAGTGTCTAGCATGCCGGTAGAAATTAGTATGGGACTTCATGCGGCCGTTTTAGAGAGAACAGCGTGACACCCTACCCCTGGCGACCTAACCGAATGCTAACAAAGCACTAATACAGTTCTAACACCTAGCTTCTATCAGACTGCACAATGTTTTGATAAAGTACCGCCAAGTTGAATTCGATGTGCTTAACCTTCCTGAATGGTTTTAAGATGTTAAGGTTAATTAAGTTACTAGTGTGCGTGGTAGTTTTGCTGCACCCAGGCGTTCAGCAACCGATTGAAGCCTCTCAAAACCCCAATCCTGCCAATTCCAATAGTATCCGTGAACTACGAAATAATGTCGGCCTTACAGAACTGAAGAAACTGGCCTTCTCGCTCGAGCAATCAACTAAAGCTCCGCTTGAAAATATTAAGGGCGCCGACCACTCACTCAATACCAACTCAAAGACTGCAGAGGAAGCAGTTGATGATTCAGGTAAAGAAAAGCAAATCCCTCGCCTTGATACGATCTTTAATCGCTTTATTATGACGCAGGTCCTGCCTAAAATTACGCGAAACGTAACGAACGAGTAAGAGCTAATTTTTAAGAGTGGCTTGTTCGGTGTCTTGGCGATTCTGTTGCTAGTGCAGATCGCTAACTAGCAACACATCGCGCATATTACGAGTAATTTTAGCTGGACAATCAGCCTCAGATACTTCTTCTGATTTAAAAGCTTTGAATGCCGCCCGTTTACCCTCTCCAAGAGCAAGTACAACGGCTAATGCTGCTCCAGTCACTAGCTCGCGGCTCGCTGTAATTCTGCCTTCTGGTGGCTTCGGTGAATCAAAGAAAGGGATGAAAGCAGCTCCCGACAATCCAAGAGCAGGATGTTGCGGAAACAATCCAGCTACGTGACCATCCTCACCCATGCCGAGCACTACTATCGTAAAAGCCCCGCCGTAATTTTTGAGCTCTTGTGCGTAACTTTGACACACCTCTGGCGCATCGTCGCGAGTAACCTCAAGTGGGTGTAGTTGGTGCTGCGAGATCCTTCCCTGCGCCACTAGTGGATCAAATAGCTGCTGTTTAAGCATTCCAAAATTACTATCCGGATGTGTAAGCGGTACTATCCGTTCATCGACCATAAAAAAGTTTACTCTTGCAAGGAGATCTTTTGGCTGATCTAGCGCCTGTTGCAAAAACGCCTGAACTAAACCAACCACGCTACGACCCCCACAGAGAGCGATTACTAGCGGCTTGGAATGTGGCTGCTCTTTAAGAACCTGAAACATCTTTGTAGATGCCGCTAAGAACATCTCTTCTAACGAGAGGCCCTGACAAACTTCCTGTAATGACATATCTCCAGATCTTTTGTTCTGCTGCAAGCTCTACTACCTGCGTGATCTAACCCTCATCAGCGACAAGAGAATCGGCAGCACCAGCAACGTCAGCGATGTAGACGATATTATTCCGCCGATGACGACCGTGGCTAGCGGCTTTTGTACTTCGGCGCCAGTTCCTTGAGATAATGCCATCGGAACAAAGCCAAGGGAAGCGACTAAAGCCGTCATCAAAACTGCATGCAGCCGCCGCTTAGCTCCTTCGACTATGGCTTCCACTGGATCCTGACACTCTTTCAGAAGCTTTCGAGTGAACGAGACTAGCACCAGCCCATTTAGCACCGAGACTCCTGATAGTGCTATAAAACCAACAGCCGCAGATATTGAAAACGGTATGCTTCGTAACCACAGGGCTATTATACCGCCAGATAATGCCAGTGGTACTCCCGAATAGACAACAAGCGCATACCAGACCGATCTAAAGGTTGCATATACGAGCAAGAAAACTACTAGCAGCACAAGCGGCACAACGATTAACAAGCGCGTCTCGGCGGCCAATAGGTGCTCGTACTGTCCGCCCCAACCAAGCCAATACCCCGGTGGCAGCTTAATCTCTGAAGCGATCCGCTCTTGGGCCTCTTTAACAAATGATGCCAGGTCTCGATCGCGCACATTAGCCGTAACAACGACTCTACGCTTACCACTCTCACGAGTTATCTGATTTGGGCCATTCACCAAGGTAATAGTAGCAACCTGGCCTACTGTCACGTATTTCTTGTGTGGCACCTCAGGCTTTAGAGACACCCGCTCATTTGCCATGCCTAGGGAACTATCGCTACTCTCAGCAGGCAAAGCAATCGGAAGGTCACCGATGGCACCTATATCAGCGCGATCCTTATCATGTAATCGCACTACGATAGGAAAATTGCGATCACCTTCATACCACCTACCAACCACCTGGCCAGCATACGCCGTTCTCAAAGCATCCTGCAGGTCAGAAAGATCTAATCCGAAGCGACCTAAGGCTTCTCTATCGGGCTCAACTGACAACATCGGCAAACCAGAAACCTGTTCCACCTTTACATCAGAGGCACCAGCTATCCTCGCAAATAACGCTTCGATACGGGCTGCATGCTCGAAGAGCACAGAGATATCGTCTCCAAATACCTTCAGAGCGACATCTGCACGAACACCAGCAATCAGCTCGTTAAATCGCATCTGAATCGGCTGGGTAAATTCGTAGTTACTACCTGGGATAGACTTGGCAACGCGCTCTACTGCCTCTACCACATCTGATTTAGACCTGTCTGGGTCTGGCCATTCATGTCGCGGCTTTAAAATGACGAACCCATCAGCAACACTTGGAGGCATCGGATCTGTGGCGATCTCTGCCGTGCCGATCTTTGCAAATACCTCTTTGACCTCAGGCACTACTTTGATTGCCCGCTCGAGTTGATGCTGCATATCAATTGACTGAGCTAGTGATGTGCCAGGAATGCGCAAAGCATGCAGGGCTATATCTCCTTCATCAAGAGATGGGACAAACTCAGCGCCCAGATACGGGAATAAAGCCAGAGAGCCTATAAAAATAGCACCAACTACACCGAGTACTCGACCTGGTACACGTATAAGCACACGGAGAATAGCTTCATAACTCGTAACGATCCGACCTATAATGTCGACATGTTCGCGTATTGCGCCCCTCATAACTACTGCAACAGCAGCAGGTACAAACGTTAGCGATAGAACAAATGCCGCCGCAAGAGCAAGCAGTACCGTCAACGCCATCGGATGGAACATCTTTCCCTCAATTCCCGAGAGAGCCAAGATCGGCACGTAAACGATCATAATAATCAGCTCGCCAAAGAGCGTTGCCTGTCGAACCTCACTTGATGCCGCAAACACCAGTTCTAGGCGCTCCTCTTCAGTTAAATCTCGCCCCAGCTCCTGATGTGCTAGGCGCAATCTTCGTACGCAGTTCTCCACTAGAATAACGGCTCCGTCGACAATCAAACCGAAGTCAAGTGCCCCCAGGCTCATTAAGTTTGCGCTCAGCCGTCCCTGTGTCATTCCGAATATAGTAACTGCCATCGAGAGCGGGATGACGCATGCTGTAATAAATGCGGCCCGTATATCTCCAAGCACCAAGAAGAGGATCAGCACCACTAGCAAGGCGCCCTCCAAGAGATTAGTGCGTACGGTTGCGATGGCTGCATTCACGAGGCCAGCACGATTGTATACCGGCTTAACTATTACTCCCTGGGGAACAGATTTGGCGATCTCTTTGAGTTTGTCCGCTACTCGCTCAGATACAGCTCGCCCATTCTCTCCCATCAACATGAATACAGTACCCAAAACAACCTCATGTCCATCTTCTGTTGCGGCACCAGTTCGAAGCTCGGAGCCAACTTCAACAGCTGCAACGTGGCTCAACTGGACGGGAACGCCCTCGTGAACAGCAAGCGGGATATCTCCTAGCTGGGAAGGTCGCTCGAGGTTAGCTGGTACACGGAGAATAAATTGCCCACCATTGTGCTCCACAAAACCAGCACCTGAGTTCTGGTTATTTTTTGCTATAGCGCGGGTCACGTCATCTAAAGTAAGGCTGTGCGCTCTGAGCTTATCAACATCTGGGCTGATAACGATCTGTTTAGACGCTCCTCCGATCGAATTTACATCTACAACACCAGGCACATTTCTCAGTTGTGGACGCACCACCCAGTCCTGAATCTCCCTTAGCTCTTGCAGAGTTTTTGGAGCGCTGGTCTCTTGGCTATTTTCAACGATGAAATGAAATATCTCGCCCAGGCCCGTCGCTATCGGCCCCATAGTTGGTGAGATCCCTGTTGGCAACTTATTTTGCGATTCCTGAAGACGTTGTGAAATCAGCTGCCGCGCAAAGTATATGTCGGTGCCATCTCTAAAAACTGCTGTCAGCTGAGAAAGTCCGTATCTTGAGAGCGAGCGAATCGATTCAAGATCCGGTGTTCCAGCCAGGATCTGCTCAACAGGCTGAGTAATTCGCTGCTCAACTTCGTAGGGTGAATAACCTGGGGCCTCGCTGTTTATCTGCACCTGCACGTTGGTTATATCAGGCACGGCATCAATTATGAGCATTCGATAAGATAGTAGTCCCAAACTAGCGAAAAGTGCCGTTACCAACAGCACACCATGCCTATATCGTATCGAGAAGCGCAGAATCCGATCAAACATATAAAGCACTCTAATGATCGTGACTCGCACCAGATTTAGAGATATCGGCTTTAATCAGAAAGGAGTTCTCTGTCACATACTCCTCGCCAACTCCTAATCCAGCAACAACCTCTATCCAATCTTTATCACCCCGCCCAACCTCTATTGGACGCGCTTCATAGACATCACCGTACCGCACAAACACCACATCGCGATCCCCAGAACGCTGAATTGCAGATCTTTTGATAGATACCTCAGGAATAAACGTGTCCAAGACTAGGTCAGCGGCGACAAACATTCCCGGCAACAACGCTCCTGCCTTATTGGGTACAACTGCTCGCACCAATTGAGATTGAGAACGTTCATCAGCATAGGGAGCCACATAGGTCACACTTCCTTGAATCCTACTCTCAGATCCGTGCGGATAAATCTCCACACCCTGTCCAATATGCAGCTTAGGACGCCCTGCAAGGGGCAATAAAAAATCGATCCAAACTTCAGATAGATCGGCTACGACATACACCCACTGATTCTCCGGCACAAACTCGCCTACGATCAGGTGCCCATTAATAACAGTGCCAGCAATCTGAGAACGCACTTCAAATGGCTGCAAACTCTGGTTGCTCTCAATAATCGCCAGAACTTCGCCTTTATCGACCGGGTCGCCTATATGCTTGCGCCCTTCTTTGACAACTCCTGAAAATCGCGGAATGATGTGCGCTATACGATGCTCGCTTGGAACAACTTTGCCACGAATACGTTGGGCTATAGTCATCTGGCGTGATTCAGCTCTCTCAACTACAACACCAGAGCTATCAGCAACGGCTTTAGCTAAAACGGTTTGGCCCTCCGGACTAGCATAAGACCAGGCATATCTCTCATTACTGTGCGCTGCTTCTACCTTTACCTCAAAAGAGTGCGGCTCAACTACTTCTTGATTTGATGTGAGAAATTCATCAATCGGAGTAAACTCAAAGAGCTCTATCTTTCCTCCAAGCCTGGTTAATTCTATCCTAGCGGTGAATTCCGTAGCTTTAAGTTGGCGGCCGTCTAGATATCCGTAAACACGAAAACGGGGAGGAACGCCTGTTTCAAATATGGTCAATTCTATCGAAAAACGTCCATCTCGCAGCAAACGCCCACCGTGCTGCCCGCGCTCAAAATCTCCCGCGGCGTGTGCATCATATTTTTGGGATTGGTTTACTTGGTTATCCGGGCTGGTACATGCACTCAGCGTTACTATGCTAAATAGAATCACTAAGCAATATCGAATGAACCATACCCCTCTGCATAACGCCGCAATTTTACTTATCACTTAGAGCTCCTCCCCTATCAAGATCGAGAGTTGAATGGTGGCGCCTATTGCTGCAAGCGACACCGCAAGGGCCTCACGTTGAGCGTCATTGTACGTTCTTAAGGTCTGCCAAACCTGAAGTACGTTGCCCTTGCCTTGCGAAAAAAGCTGTTCTTGCGAACGTAGCGCTGCTTCGAATGAGGGCACTACACGTTGCTGAAAAATAGTCGCCTGCTCAGCAGAGCTTCGTGCCGCAATTGTAAGGGCTCTAATCTGAGATTCAAATCCGCCCTCTGTGAGGCGCTCTTTTCGTCTCTCGAGAGCCCTCAGCTCAGCGCTCGCCTGATCGATTGCGCCCCGGTTGCGATTAAACAGTGGAAGTGGAATCGCAAAACCTGCGCCGATAAAGTCACCACCATCGTTTGTGTGCTGATATACGATTCGCGGAGCTATTTCAGGTATCGCATCGAGATCTGCTAATCGCCGCTGCTCTTGACTGAGACTGGTAAGTAGATCAACTCTTGATGCTTCACTGAGACTACTGCTCCGGGCTCTTATCACGAGCTCATCGCCGCTAGGCACAAAAGGCACATGAAGAGGGGTTAGCGCTTGAAGGCGACACGGGGTTCCCAAAATAATTGCAATCTCGGCCTGAGCGGCTGCATTACTTGCGCGGATCCCTGCTAACTGAGCTTGCAGTCGATACTTTTCTGCCTCAAAGAGCTGGTGATCTCCAGCCGAGAGCAATCCCTGTTTTACTCCTTGGTGAATCAGATCGATCTTTTTGGCTGCGCGTTTCTCCGCCTCTACAAGCAACTGCTCGGATCTCTGCAACGCAAAGATGGTACTGTACTGCAACAACAGGCGCTGCGTTAGCTCAAGCAAACGCGCCTGTCTTTGCAAATTTCCGGCGCTCCGTAGCAGATTGGCCACTCGCTGCTTAGCGCCTAAATTTGATAGTCTGAGCGGAATACCGATACTCGCATTCGTTTGCGGGTCGCTATCACCGCCAAGCCTTGCCCTAGTATATACCTGCTCAAATTGCACCTCTGGATTCTTAAAGACCTCGGTGTCATACGCCAAAGCAACTTGCCGGGCATAATCGCCATCAATCTCTGATACCAGAGGGCTCTTCTCAAGCGATATGGCGCGAAACTCCTCTAGAGTAAGCGCGCGTATGCACGAGCCCTCTATCGCCTGAGAGGGCTTTGTATAGCCATTGGAAGGCCACATAAACACTAATATAGC
Source organism: uncultured Bdellovibrionales bacterium (assembly GCA_964655155.1). Lineage (GTDB taxonomy): Bacteria > Bdellovibrionota_C > UBA2361 > UBA2361 > OMII01 > OMII01. Next base: position 2,310 of record CAZZLV010000057.1, on the reverse strand, counting down.
TGCGACAATCCCGCAAAATCGGCGAAAGGAATCCATCAGAACTCCTAGCCCGAATATCGCACGAAAGTGCAATATTCGGGAGAGCAAGTACAACGAAGCACTTGCAAATTCCGAAGCGCAGCTGAAGAATTTGGAGCAATTTTCACGGCGAGCACAGCGAGCTTCGTGAAAAATACGGACTAGATCTCTCTCTAAGAATTTTTTTGCAGAGTTTGAGGAATGCATGCGATTGCCCCGAAGAGATCTAACCCGTGCAGCTATAGTGATTTGCAAAAGTCCGCGCCAGTAAAACTGGCAAGGCTTTTGCCTTAAACCTAAATTCGGCAGTTGCGGGTCTGAAAATGGCGCATCTGACTAAAATCACTTTGTCTTTTGAATTTTCGGTGCTCACCCTGACGGTGCCAGGGTTGCGCTTCCGAAAAGTTCAAAATACTTCGTGCTTTTAGCCATCTGCACCATTTTCATCGTCCTTAACTGCTGAATTTAGGTTAAATCACGATAGATTGCTGTTTTGATTCGCGTCCGCAAATCGATAGCGTTTTCCAAGAGCCGTTATATCGCTCATGACCTTTGAAAAACGCTATATACACGTGCTAGCCCGAATATTGTGTTATTGCGACAGATTTCCCCTGGCACAAAAATCGAGCTTACGGATGAGACACTGGTGAAAAAAACCTGTCAAGGGGTTCAGAGACCTGAGCTGCGAGCACCCTGCTCTCTGTAGTCATATTTCTTAACAATATTACCTACAAACTGGTCGATAGTTAGAATATCAACGGCGTTTTGAGCCCATTTGTAAAGAAAGGTCGTCTCTATGACGACGGTGCAAATATGGAAGGAATAAAAGGTCCAGGTTATACCGGCATGATGGTTGGTCTAAATCAATTCCAAGGTTTTGGAACGAAGATTCAACGAGCCTTCGCTCCAAGCACCGAAACACGCGTAGTAGGAAGTTTTGGGATGCTACAAAGTAGCCGTCCCTCAGGGAATGGAAATCCCAGCTTCGGCGTAAAGAACTACGGGGTAAAGGGATTGATGATCAGCATCTTCGCTTAACCTAAACATAATCCTTAATTCGGCAGTTGCGGGTCTGAAGATGGCGCATCAGACTAATCAGCATTTTTCACGAAGCTCGCTGCGCTAGCCGTGAAAAATGCTCGGAAAAAAGCCATCCATGGCTTTTTCCTCATCGCTAACTTGCACTTGCTGGCCCGAATTTAGGATAACCTGCTGGATTTGCGAATCTATTGGATTCCTGCAATACTCTTGGTGTAATTGCTTACACTCTAAAGTAGTTTGCAAAAGACGGCGATCACGCCGGTTAAACCCAAGGATGGTCGCATTGGATTTAATTCCCAATCAGGAACTTCTTGCGTGCGCGCAACAGGCAGTGACCATCGCCTCAGAAGTCGTACGCACATCGCGCAGGTTGCATACCACCACAATATCGTTCAAAGGTGATAAGAACCTGGTGACCGATGCAGATATAGCGACCGAAAAAGTTATCATTGAATGCATCACCAGGCACTTTCCAGATCATAAGATCCTCGCGGAAGAAAGTGCCCAAACGCTCGAACCTGAACGCTACGGTGAGGGGTATACTTGGGTAGTTGATCCGATTGACGGCACGACTAACTTTGCTCATGGTCACTTCCATGTGGGAGTATCAGTAGCCTGTACCTATAACGGAGAGGCGGTCGCTGCGGCAGTTGCGGCTCCCTTTCTCGACGAGATATTTACGGCGGCTAAGGGCCAAGGCGCGTATCTAAACGGTCAGGAGATCGCCTGCACCAGAACACTGGCAGTATCTGATGCGCTAATTACCACGGGATTTCCGTATAACCGCGCGAATGCTCACAATATCTGCTCACGGATTGAGCGTGTTGTGCGAGTTTGTCGCGACCTAAGGCGCTTGGGGGCTGCTTCACTAGATCTTTGCTGGGTTGCCTGCGGAAGGCTCGATGCATACTTTGAAGAGTGCGTTCAATCGTGGGATGTAGCAGCCGGCGTCCTTATTGCTCGCGAGGCTGGCGCAGTTATCAATCATTTTGCCTATGATAGCGAATTACAGCGGATGACTTTGCGCTATCCGCGCGATCTATATGCAGACAATATCGTAGCTTGCACTCCTGGAATCGAGCGTGAGCTAATGGGCCTTCTTGTTAACCAGACAGATAAAAATCTTTCGTAACTACTCAGCAGTTTTTTAGTCGTTATTCACGCTTAAAGGGTAAAAACGCCTATTTAGTTGTCTATTATCCTAAATTCGGCAGTTAAGGAGTATGAAAATGGTGCAGATGGCTAAAAGCA
>CAZZLV010000056.1:0-11441 GCA_964655155.1 uncultured Bdellovibrionales bacterium | reverse complement strand
CTGCACACTTGCGATCCCTAAATTCGGCAGTTAAGGAGTATGAAAATGGTGCAGACGGCTAAAAGCACGAAGTATTTTGAACTTTTCTTAAGGCTTGCACCCTGGCACCGTCAGGGTGAGCACCGAAAATTAAAAAGCCGCAGTGATTTTAGCCATATGCGCCGTTTTCGGGCCCGCAACTGCGGAATTTAGGTTTAACCACCTGCACCATTTTCATCCTCCTTAACTGCCATTTTTAGGATTATTTGAAAGTGCTTAGCCGTAATCGGCAACACACTCAGTCGCGAGCCCCGTTGAAGCAAGGCTAGCCCCTCCAGTCCTGCTTGAACTCGAAGAGATTCCAGAGATACGATCTCGATAAATTTAGCTGAGAAGACCAGGTCTGGGCAGAACCAGCGAGGTTTTTCCAGAGAGGCCGCCGAATCAAAGTAATCGCTCTTTTGATCAAACTGGGTTGGATCAGGTTTTGCAGCATTATTGACACGAGCAATCCCAACTACCCCAGGTGGTTCTGCATTTGAGTGATAAATGAGAACTAAATCACCTACCGCCATCTCTCGAAGAAAGTTGCGTGCCTGATAATTCCGCACCCCAGTCCACGCGGTCACCTTATCGCGCCTCAGATCCTCGATTGAGTATACGTGCGGTTCTGTTTTTACCAACCAAAAAGCCATGAAGATGATTGTCCCTTACATTTGATAAGGGAGCAAGCAGCTCAGCGACCTTTCGCTTGACCTGCCGACTGGGCGAGCTAGGTCGTAGAAATCTGGCGCGCTACTATCTGCCTAATCCCCTCAAAGCCTGGATTCGGAAGCTTTACTCGTGCGAAACGACTCCCGATCTGAGCCAACGCATAGGCATCAGAGAAAGAGAACAGCTGGAATTTTAGCTTAGGCCAGCGTCGTTTAAAGAGTGCTGCGGAGTCGGTATAGGCTAGGTCAAAAGCACGGAAACCATAATTCTCTACAAGTTCACCAAGCACCGCCATGCGATTTGGCGTCTTATCTACACGGGTAGGAATAGCAACTCCCTGAAAACTTTCAAGGGTATGCATCACTTGATCAAGCGTCTGTGGGACTACAAAGTTTGCGTTTCCCTTTGCATCTGGAGGAATCTGCAGCGCTCGAAGAAATAGAGCGATATCACTTGAGCTTGTTGTCTCAGAAAATAGACATGAAAGAATAATATCATCACAGCGCCCTACTCCGCAACGCAAACTAACTCCTGGAATAACTGTTAGTGGGGCTCCTTTTGCGGCTGCTACAAGAGAGTCGATAAACTCACCACTATAAAGATCGGTGATCGCGATTACATCGAGCCCCTTTACCCGAGAAAGCCGCACCATAGCAGGCGCCGACTCCAGACCATCGATGTGCAGGTACCCCAGCGACGCCGGGCTGTTAATCTTTAGATCGAGCACGTAATTACACTTGGGTGACCGAGCCTTCTCAATCTTTGCAGCTAGAGATCCCTGAGGGTGCTCGGACTTCGGTAGTTTTTTATCTGTCATATATTATCACCCAGCACTAATCCGTATTTTTTACGAAGCTCGCTCCAAATTCCTCCGCTGCGCTTCGGAATTTGCAAGTGCTTCCTTGCACTTGCTCGCCCGAATCTTGCACTTTCGTGCAATATTCGGGCTAATCAGAGCTTGATTGAATCCCGTCCTTGAGCCTACGACTCTGAGCCTCGCTTACCTCTCGAGCGCCACCCTTTGAACCTGCCTGCGCACCGCCAATCGACTCGACAGCTTCTCTTAAGATCGACTTCATTGACGCGATCTGCGTCTCAAGTCGACCGATATCTCCGGTACTAGCGAGTGTTCCAAGACTTGCGAGAACTTTATCTACCTTCATCATCATCGTGGAGACACGCGACGCTAAAAGATCAAGACGCCCTTCAAGTAACTGTAGATCTGTTGCTGACGCGATGCCCATCATCCGGGCAATCGTTTGCGCACTCACCTCGACTCGTGCGCCCGCCGTTACTGAAGTAGCTGCGGTCGAAGCGGGGGTGCCTGTAGCAACTCGATCCGGACCCTTTTCATCGGAATTATCGCCTTGTGAAAGCACATCGCCCTCTGTAGCCATTCTCTGTATCCCCAGATAGTTTTCGATTTAATTTAAACCTAAATTCGGCGGTTGCGGGCCCGAAAACGGCGCATCTGGCTAAAATCACTGCGGCTTTTGAATTTTCGGTGCTCAACCTGGCAGGTGCCAGGGTTGCGCCTCCGCAAAGTTCAAAATACTTTGTGCTTTTAGCCACCTGCACCATTTTAATCCTCCTAAACTGCCGAATTTAGGTTAAAATATGCTGCCTAGGAGTTTAGATGCATTTTAGACCTCAAGTGATTCCCAAAAATACGCTAATTTAATTGGCAAATCATAATAATATCAGCTTGTTACCGGACAGATCGCTGCATACTCAGAACGCCTTAAACTTTGCCCTAAGACTACCCCGAGGTACCGGGCGTCGGAGTGCTCTATATCTTTAAGAGGCCAAAAATGTGCGGAAGTTATAGAAAAAAATCGTAGCTATAGTGATTTGCAAAAGTCCGTGCCAGTAAAACTGGCAAGGCCTTTGCCGTAAATCACTATCGGTTGTTGTTTTGATTCGCGTCCGCGAATCGATCGCGTTTTCCAAGAGCCGTTATATCGCTACGAACTTTTGGAAAACGCTATATTCACCCTAAATTCAGCAGTTGCGGGCCCGCAACTGCCGAATTTAGGTTTATACTTTGCGAAACTTCCAACGTTTCTAAGTATATAGCGCGAGAACTGCATGCCCTGCATGCAAAGCCGCTGGTGTCAGCTCTAACTTATCGATAACGTACCCACAAAACTACTAGTATTGGTTACTGCTCATGAATCCTACTCGCGAAATTATGTGGAATCTAAACACCCTGCCGAATGTAATTGGGCTCTACGGGTTGTTGTTTATTAGCGCCCTGATAGGCCTCGTTGGCACACTCCGCCGTGCAGAGCTATGGATGTCGGGTAAATCAGCGTCGGAGTATACAGGCTCATGGCTCGAGCGCTTCGATGATCTGATCCAGTGCGGATTATTTCAGAAAAAAGTTGTTAGAGGTAAGAGCGGCACAGCGATTGCGCATCTTCTAGTCTATCTTGGGTTCCTTGTTCTCACCTTTACAACAACGATGGTTTTTATTCACCATGACTTGGGGATACGGATCTATCAGGGGAACTTCTACCTCTGGGTTACTGTTTTCAGTGACGTTTTCGGAGTACTGCTACTAGGTGGCATACTCTTCTTTGGCTATCGCCGCCACGTTCTAAAGGCTGATGGTGCTAGTTTCTCTCGCAACGAGGATTACATCCTAGCCATGCTCGCTCTAATGGTAGTTCAAGGTTACGTTCTGGAAGGCCTGCGCGTGTATGTTACAAGCGACCCATGGGCACCTTACTCCCCAGTTGGCTGGGCTGTTGCCAAAGGGTCTTGGTTCCTTACCAGCGAGCAGGCACGCTCAATTCACTTCCTTACCTGGTGGTTTCACACCATTACTGTCTACACCTTCATTGCACTCTTTCCATACACAAAGTTCTTTCACATATTCTCCAGTCCGCTAAACCTATTCTTCTCACGAACCACAAGGCCCAAAGGGGCGCTACCACCTGTTGGAGATATTCAAGCTCTCATGGAGAGCGGTGAAGATTTCTCAATCGGGCTGGGCAAAATTAAAGACTATACCTGGAAGAACCTGTTAGATCTCGATGCCTGCACACAGTGTGGACGATGCCAAGATGTCTGTCCGGCGTACCTATCCGGCAAACCGCTATCTCCTAAGTGGCTGATCCTTGATACTCGTAACCATGCATACGCCCTACATGCTACCGGAGCTCTTGGTGAGTCTAAACTTCCAAGAGCTGCTGTAAAGCTCGATAACATACTCTCAGCCGAGGTACTGCTTCCCTTCAATGCAGTGAGACACGATGATGGACAGCTTGTCTCGCATGGGGAGCATAGAGCTCACAATCCACTCGTACAAAAATCAGTGCGCACACTTGGGGGCTCGCCTGATGCAGCAATCGCTGGCGACGTCATGGATCCGAATGTTTTTTGGAGCTGCAACACCTGCATGGCCTGCGTTGAAGCTTGTCCGGTTGGCATCAATCACGTAGATCAGATCGTTGGTAATCGTCGCCATATGACGATTATGGAGGGTAAGATCCCTCATGAGGCTCAGGCGACCCTGCGCTCACTAGAGAGTCGTGGCAATCCCTACGGCCCACCAGAGGATAGAATCCAGTGGCTCTCAGGCCTTGATGTACCGATGCTACAACCGGGAGAATCCGTCGATTATCTCTACTGGGTTGGCTGCGTATCTGCCTACGATCCGCGCAAGCAAAAGATAGCAAAATCACTCGTCACCATCATGCGCAAAGCAGGACTATCGTTCGGCGTACTTGGAAATCTTGAGGGCTGTACCGGCGATCCTGCCAGACGACTCGGGGAAGAGAACCTATTTCAAACGATGGCGAAACAGAATATCGAGCTTCTCAGATCGGTTTCATTCAAAGTGCTAGTCGCAAACTGCCCCCACTGTTTCAACACAATTAAGAACGAATATCCTGAATTTGGAAACCTCGGCGAGGGGCGCTCCCCTGAGATTATCCACCACTCACAACTCCTGAAAAGATTAATCGCTCAAGATAAACTGCCTCTACAGGAAGGCGCTCTAAAGGATGTTACCTTCCACGACCCCTGCTACCTCGGTCGCTACAACGACGAGTACGATGCACCACGTGAGGGATTACGCTCGATTAAGGGATTGCGCATCCTTGAAATGGAGCGTAGCCGCGAAAAGGGCCTGTGCTGTGGTGCTGGTGGCGGGCACTTCTGGATGGATCTTAAGATCGGTGAGCGTGTCAACTCAATTCGTGCCCAGGAAGCAGTCGATACCGGAGCATCCACGGTAGCTACCGCATGCCCTTTTTGTATGCAGATGATGGAAGATGGAGTTAAACTTACAGGTAACGAGCAAAAACTCGACGTTCGGGATATCGCCGAGATAATAGCCGAAAGATTGTAGGGCAGTGTATTTTGGCGCAACCATAGGAATAGCATGAAGATTGCACCTTACTACATCGAGCATGAAGCCTTTATCGACTCGATAGCTAAGCTCATTCAGCAAGAGTTTGCTCCTTACGTGACCACTTGGGAGAACACTGGCTATTTTCCCAACGATGTCTTCAAAATCCTGGGTCAACAAGGATATCTCGGCATCCTCCTGTCAGAGGAGTACGGAGGTGTTGGTGGCGATTACAAAATGGCTGGTGCCTGGTGTGAAACGTTCGGCGAACTTCCATCGATCGGTCTCACAGTCGCAGTCAACATGCACTCATTAGTTATCAGCCACGGCCTTGAGAAATTTGGAACGCCTGATGCAAAGAGATTTTGGCTTCCTCGAGCTGCCCAGGGAAGTGCTATTGGCGCATACGCATTCACCGAACCGGGGGCAGGCAGCGATCTCGCTCGTATACGAACCGTAGCAACTAAGCGTGGCTCACGTTGGTATATCAACGGCTCAAAGACATTCATCACAAACGGCGCTCGGGCTGATTTCATACTAGTCCTAACAAAATCCGATCCAAACGCCGGATATGCTGGCTTTACTACCTTTGTGGTGGACGCGAAGTCAAAGGGTTTTCGTGTAGCTAAGACCCTCGACAAGGTTGGCTGGCGTGCATCAGATACTGCCGAGCTCATTTTTGAGGATGTTGAGGTTGATGAAAGTGCGATCCTCGGAAAGCTGGGAGATGGTTGGGGTCAGGCGGCAGCTAACTTAAACTGGGAGCGCTTGATGCTGACGATGACTTCACTTGCTGGCGCTCGCATGTGCTACCAGGCTGCCAGTCGCTACTCCGAAGATCGCCAGGCCTTTGGCAAGAAGATCTCAGCTTTCGGAGCTGTATCTAGATACCTATCGGAGATGCGGCGCAAGATTCATCTCGGCGAAGCGCTGACCCATCATGCCCTCGATCTGCTAATAGCTGCGAAGGATTGCCGTACCTACGTAGCGGCCGCTAAACGTATGGTATGTGATGACGCCGTATGGATAGCCGACAAAGCTATTCAGATACACGGGGGATATGGCTACACAACCGAATTCGCTCCCGAGCGCTGGTGGCGAGATCTGCGACTTATGCCGATAGGCGGTGGTAGCAGCGAGATTATGAGTAATATTGTAGCCAAGGAATTGGCGCGGTAATCAGTTCCTAGCCTAAAGGCTTGCAACTAACTGCTGAACCGCCTCAAGGGGAGTCTTCGTCCTCGCCACACAATCTCGCGCCAAGGCTTCAATCTCGGACTCTCGGCCTCGCAAAGCGCGTTGGGCCACCCATTCGGCGGCGATATTACTAATTGTTTGCGAAATAACTTTGAGGCGACGAGTATAGCCCTCCGAGGAACTCTCAAGCCACCTAACATGCTCACCAGCAACCTTAACGACCGACTCTGTCCCCTTTCCCTCTGTGGCAACGGTTTTTACCACTGTAGGCTTCCATACTCCCGGAGATAACTCCACAAGAGAAAGCAGTGTTAAGAGATCTTTTTCGAGTGTCAGCGCGCCCTCCCGGTCGGCCTTATTTATTACAAAGACATCTGCTATCTCCATCAGACCTGCTTTGATAATCTGCACACTATCTCCCATGCCAGGAACCAAAACTACCACACAGGTATCAGCCGAACGCACAACATCAACTTCGGCCTGACCCACGCCAACAGTTTCTAGAAGTATTATGTCAAAGCCGGCGCAATCTAGTACATGCAGGCTCTCGAGGGTCGCCTTAGCAAGCCCTCCGAGAGAACCACGTGTGGCCATACTCCGGATGAATATCTCCGGATCATCTGCCGCACGATTCATCCGGATCCGATCCCCCAAGATCGCACCACCAGTAAACGGGCTAGATGGATCGACTGCCAGAATCGCTACTGCGGCTCCAGATCGGCGATACTCCAGCGCTATATGGTCAACAAGAGTAGACTTGCCAGCTCCAGGCGCGCCTGTCACCCCGATAACATGCGCACGACCAGTTGGCCTCCGCAGTGAGGCCGCAAGCGCTCGCGCTGTCGGATGGTCACTCTCTATCCGGGTGATGAGTCGAGCAACAGCCCGGTAGTCCCGGGCCAGGATCTTTTCCTTTAGTTGCTGGTCAGTGTACTTCATACCTCGATGGTACTGTCTGAGGTGCTATTACGCCAACTGGATAATTTCGTTAAGAAGCTGATTAATTGTGGTAATAATTCGAGAACTCGCTTGGAATCCACGCTGCAACGTAATTATTTTAACAAACTCTGACGCTATATCAACCGTTGATAACTCAAGCGTTCCGGCCTTTACACTGCCGAGTACGCCTGATTCAGGGCGACCTATGACTGGAGCCCCTGAGGCAGTAGTTGTAGTAAATATATTTCCAGTCAAACGCCCCAGCCCTTCCTGATTTGAGAAGGTGGCCATGGCGAGTTGCCCTAAGCTGTTTTGCTCTCCGTTTGAGAGCAGCGCGGTAATCTTTCCGTCTGTTCCAACGCTAATACTCTGCACTGCTCCGACACCCGTTCCATCCTGAGTAATCGATAGAATGTTAGACTGTGATGAAAACTGAGTGATTGGATTAAACATAAAGTCGATATCACTGACGTCAGCTCCGTTACTCCAAGTGACATTGGCAGTTAGATCAGGAACACCAGCAGTAGGAAGGGGATTGCGTCGACCATCACCTCCGAAGGTCATGACCGTTTCTCCGATCTGGCGTGGATATCCCGTAGTAGGAGTCGCTGGTGGTGTTGGCACCGGATCGATATCCTCATTGTTGGCGTACGCGCGCGCGGTGTATTCGTTCACACCGGTGTGATAGAAGAATATGGTGACCGGATGACGCTCTCCGAGGGAATCAAAGCAATCCACTACAGTTGAGTATTCAGCGAATTGATTTAGGTTTGCATAGGTAACTGTTGGGGGAACTGCGGTGCCTGGGTTAGGAATACTCGCTGCAGCTACTAGATTTGCGCTGGCATTGACGTTTCCAGCGATCGTAACTTCAGTAGTTTCGATAGCACTCTGCTCTATCGTATTGACATTGAGCGGCTCAAGGGCTCCGCTTCCATTTGCTGGAAATCCAAGTACGGCTAAACCATTCGGATTAACGATAAATCCAGATGAGTCGACCTTAAAATTTCCTGCGCGTGAATAGTAGCGCTCCTCGTTTTTTGCTAAAATGAAGTAGCCGTTGCCGCTGATTCCTAGATCTAGCGGACGACCAGTGAACTCTAGCGTGCCCTGTTCAAACAGCATCGCTACCGTTGAGATCGACGAGCCGCTACCGAACTGTCGTCCTACAACTCCCTCTCCAGCGATTAGATTTTCAAATTCTGCTCGATTGGCTTTAAATCCCGTGGTACTAGAGTTAGATATATTATCGCCTGCTACTGATATTGCGCTACCATGGCTGGCGATTCCTGCGCGTCCTGCAAAGAGACCATTAACGATGCCTGTCACGGGTGTCTTCCCTTAAAAAAACCAGCCAAGTTTACCTTCATGCTCTGAGCATGGGCGGCTAGTGCGTCCGGTGTTAAACTACACGCGAGTTTTGCGTCATCCGTGAATTGGCTACTGCATGCAAGACAAGTCCGTGTCTGCTACTACTATCGGCTACTACTAGGCGCTCGGTACGTTTAGAGCGACCTCTCTCACATCACCAACGCTTACCTCTCTGCCATTAACTATTAGCTTCGGATTTGGGCCGGGAATAAATCCCGAAACCAGACCAACTGGGCTGGCTGTAGGCTGAAATGTGCCACCACCAAAGCGATTCATAGCCACTACTTTTACTGCATAGGCTCCATCAGGCACGGCTGAGCCTTTGAGAGAAACAACTTGCTTCCCTGCATTCAACTCACCTAGAGCCTTCTCTCCTACTACCGCCCCTCTTGAATTAACAAACTGCACCTTAACCCCACTTGCATCGCGAGGAAGCTCTATCTGAAGCTGCCCACCATCACCGCCCCGGACATCAACTGAACTGCTGTTAAGTACGACTTGATGCCCGAGATACCCTGCTATAGAACCCATTGCGGCTGCGTCACTCTGGGCCTTCATTCTCTCATCAATCGAGATCAACTTTTCTACCTGAGTGAACTGAGCCAACTGAACAGCGAACTCCTTGCTATCCATCGGAGCTTCAGGGTCCTGATTCTTGAGCTGAGTGACGAGCAGGGTCAGAAATTCATCCCTGCCGATCTGCTCGTTCTTATTCTTTGAGGTCAGTTGCACCCCTTGAGCAGTTGAGCCAGCTTGTACTCCAGTTGTAGAATTTGTTGGCATAAATCCCTAACCTAACTTGCCTAAGCTATCCAATGATCAGTCATGTTCCTTGATCCCAACCGTTCGGAATCAGCCCCGGCTTTAGAGCTGACAGCAAGTTCATTGCCAATCGTGTTTTCAGCAACTTGCGCCCGATCGAAGGGCATATTGTTCCGCTCATCCTGGAAACTCCTGCCGTCCATCATCTGCTGGCCGGTATTCATTTCCTGACCAAAATCATCCAAAGTTACAGACACAGTAACTGAATCAACCTCAAGACCAAGCTTGCGCAGCGCCCCCTGAAGCTCATGGGCGTGGTCTCGCAGAGCCTGAGCAACCTGCTGATTATCTGGAGAGATTCGGGCGTGCAGCGTCCCATCTCGCAGGCTTACATCGACCTTAACCTTACCTAAATCTACCGGCTCAAGATGCAGCGAGATCGTTTTTCCATCGCGCCCTCTTGCTGCCTCTTTGAGGGTAGATTCAACTCGCTCAAGCATTCGGCCGATCTGTGGACGTGTAAGCGATTTCAATCGCGCCGATCCATCACCCTGGTTTGACTTGGCCTCTGCCACGGCACCCGTACTCTGAATAGACTGCGCTTGCTGCCTCATTCGCGCTGAGTCACCTCCATCCGAACGCGCGCCTCGCAGACTTTCAAAAGCCTGTCTAAGGAGCGCCATCTGAATGGTGTTATCAGGCCGCATGCCCTCCCTACGGGGCTCAATAGCAGAGCCGAATTCTGGTGCCTGCATCAAAGCTGAGTCTCTGTCCTGTAGCGCGCTATTCTTATCAACCTCAGTAATCTTTTGGCGCTGCCCAAGTAACGCATCATCAAAGTTCTGTGAACGTTGCTGGCCACTTTCAGAGCTAAATCGGCGCTGATCACCTTGCTGCCCAGATGTCGTTACTTCAGGGGTTTGTGAGCTCTGAATATCTCCAGCTACGGACTCTTTAACCTGAGCGTGAGTATTCGCGCCCTTGCGTATTTCGCCCCTGTTTTCGCGATTCTCTAACTGCGGAGTCATTCCTGGCAGTAGAGTTTCATCAATCACCTCTACCTCTTCTACCTTCTTCTCTGCTCCCTGTTGCGCTACAACGGCAACCCTAACGCTACTATCAGCGAGTAATTCCGAGTCAGGATCTCTGTCGCCTGATCGCTCGTTAGTTGAATCCTCTACTAGCTTCTCGCTACTTGAATCATCGAGCCCTCTTTGGAGCACCAGCGCTTGGTTGATGTCAACGTCTTGCGCCACTTCATAACTAGCAACCTGGGCGACCTCTTGCACAACTTTTTGCTCAACAATCTGAGTGACTTCATCAACCAATACGGCCGTATCATCGAGCGTTGAGGTATCGAGCACTAAATTCTGAGGAATATCATCGGTTACTGAATCTTCTAAAGCAGTCTGGCGCTCGTCCCACTGCTCTGCGCGTGAATCAAGAAAATCAGACACGACGCCATCCTTTGAGGAATGTGTCTCTCCTGCTAGCTCCTCGCCCTGACCGTCATTGACCGTTGTATCGTGCTCTATCGGAGCTATTTCGGCCGGTTTAAGGCGTTCGGGTGCTGCCGTCTGCGCGAGCGCAAGACCGATTGCCATCGCCTGATCCGGGATTGCTGTAATCTGTCCAGTAAGTTGCGCTAGCAGGCTCTGAAACTCGGCAGCGAGCGATTCCGACTCGCTCTCATCTCGAACCTCACCACCGGCGCTGGCAGGAGTTATGGCGTAGGAGCTCTGCTGAGCCTCCTCAAATTGCAGGCGATGCATCATAAAGATAACACTCGTTGTATCTTTACCAGGGGCGGCTTGTCGTAAGCCTGCTTGGGAGCGTCCTGCACCATCCCGCCGGATTGTTTCACGGAACCTTTAAGCAATTATACTGCCACTATTGATCGCACCTCATAAAAGGGGGTTAGCTAGTTTGACAAAGAATGTACTAGGCAGAAGTGTCTTCTGAAGGTAGCTCCAAGGGGAATTTTCTGCGCGCTACTTGGTTTTAACCGATAAACCTAAACTCCGCAGCTGCGGCTCTTAAAATGGCGCATCTGCTCTTTTTAGGTTTAACCTAAATTCGGCAGTTGCGGGCCCGAAAACGGCGCATCTGGCTAAAATCACTT
>CAZZLV010000055.1:0-11460 GCA_964655155.1 uncultured Bdellovibrionales bacterium | reverse complement strand
TTTTCGGTGCTCACCCTGACGGTGCCAGGGTTCAAGCCTCCGAAAAGTTCAAAATACCCCGTTATTTTGAGCATCTACACCATTTTCATACTCCTTAACTGCTGAATTTAGATTTAATGTTTCCACCCCGCTTTGCTCCGCAAAACCGCCCGTTAATAGGGGCTAACGTTACAGTCGATGCACCTGCTGAGTAGTTACAATTAAAAATACAAGGTGATTTTGGGCAGATGCGCCATTTTCAGCCCCGCAACTGCCATTTTAGGATTAACCTTTTAGGCTAAAATGACGACCTGTCCCTTAGGGATGAGAGCATGAGAAAACCTCCGAATGAGAGCGATCGACTGGCGCGGTTACGGGCCCTTAACGTGCTTGATAGCGGGCTAAACGAGAGCTTGCAGGCTGTTACAAATCTAGCCAAGCAGATATCCGGCTGTTCATACGCCTTTATATCTTTTGTGGAGGAAGATAAACAGCTACTGCGTGCCGTAACTGGGTTTAGCATCCCTGAGATCCCACGATCGCTGGCTATCTGTAGCGAAGCTATTCTTAGCGCTGAACCACTAATAATCGGAGACCTGCAATCGGATGACCGATTCTTCCGCTCACCGCTGTGCGCGCAGCCTATAAATGGCCGTTTCTACGCTGCCTTTCCGCTTTTGGTTCTGGATCACTTTATTCTGGGAACTCTCTGCATCTTTGACACCTCGCCAAATAGAGAGATGCAGCCCGCTGTTATTACTGCTCTCACTCAGCTCGCCAAGCACGTTGTTGGCCAGCTCGAATTAAACAGCAAGCTATCCTCTGTTCAGAGAGCGATATCTTCCCTCGAGGACAGTGAGCAGAGATTCCGCAGAATCGCTGATGCCTCGCCGGTATTGTTGTGGATTTCAGACCAGGCTGGAAATCGAACTCTCTCCAACAAGGCCTGGTGCGATTTTACCGGCCTTTCTCATGAAGAAAGCCTAGCTGAATGCTGGCGAGACTCAGTGCATCCAAGCGATCGTGCCGTTTACCAGGCGAAGTGGCTCGAGGTTGCGAGATCTCACAATAAGTTTCAACACGAATACCGATTGCGTCACGTAAGCCAAACCTACCGATGGGTGCTAGAGCAAGCTATTCCGCTCTTCTCTTCATCTGGTCGATTAGAGGCGTACGTTTCCTCCTGTGTTGACCTAAGCTTACGCAGCTCCGATGAACTTCAGTATCAACACAATGAGGCGCGATTTAGGGCGATCAGTGAGGCTGCTCCGCTGGGGATCGTAGTGACCGATTCTAACGGAAGCTGTATCTACTCAAATCATAACTTTCAGAAGATCTCAGGCTTAAGTATCGACGAGTGTCTCGGCTCGGGATGGCTGCGACAGATCCATCCTGAAGACTTTCAGGAGATATCTAATGCATGGATTCACGCCAACCAAACTGCCAAGTCGTTTGAGCACACGCTGCGCTACCTGCGTCCTGATGGTAGTATCTCGTGGTGCAGCTTCAAGGCTGCTGCAATCAACGCAACGGATACAGTAAGCGGTTGGGTAACAACTGTGGACGACATAACTGCGCGAAGGCGCGCCGAAGATGAGCTGATCGCTGCCAAGCAATCCGCCGAAAGCGCCATGCATGCAAAGAGCCAATTTCTCGCTAACATAAGCCATGAAATCAGAACTCCCCTGACTGCAATTATTGGCTTCGCTGATGCGCTGCGAGAAGATAATTCTTTAGCTCCTACTCACCGTCACTGTATTGATGTCATCCTTAACAATGGCAACCATCTACTGAATATCATAAATCAGATCCTAGATCTGGCAAAAATAGATGCCGGAGCATTAAGCGTTGAGCGCACAGAGTGCTCACTTGTTGAACTACTCGAGGAATTGCGAGTTATGTTCAGCTCCATTGCAGCTGAGAAATCACTTAAATTTAACGTGGAATATCAGTGGCCACTGCCAAGAACTGTTACCACAGACCCACTTAGACTTAAGCAGATTCTGATTAATCTTATCGGCAACGCCATAAAGTTTACGCCCGCAGGCACTGTCTCGGTTAAGGTTAGCTGGAATGCTCAATCCCGAATCGTTAATTGTCGGATTAGCGATACAGGGATCGGATTAACCGCCGAGCAGCTGGAGCGTCTATTTCAACCCTTTTATCAGGCTAATGAATCAACAACTCGCACATTCGGCGGCACTGGACTGGGACTCAGCATCTCGCAGCGGCTAATTAAAGCACTTGGTGGCTCGATCGAGGTTGCCTCTGAAGCAGGCAAAGGCACTACATTTAACTTTTCAATCCAGTGCTACGACTCGATTAATCAGCCCGAGCTTCAGCAAGACGTCGATGACCGGAATAGTAGAAGATCCTTAAGCTCAACTACCGAAGTTCCTAGTATATGCGGCTCAATTCTTTTCGCCGATGATGCACTCGACAATCGGCGCTTGATCGAACACTTACTGCGCAAAACAGGGGCTGACATTACCCTTGTTGAGAATGGATTAGAAGCCACTAAAGTAGCTCTATCACGGCCGTTCAATCTAATCCTTATGGATATTCAGATGCCTTTTCTTGATGGGCTCTCAGCCACGCGCCAGATTCGTGCTGCTGGAATCACAACCCCAGTGATTGCAGTATCAGCCGGCGCCATGACATCGGATATTGAACGTGCCCTCGCCGCAGGCTGTACTCAGCATCTAAGTAAACCATTTGATAAGCGAGCGTTTTATGAGATTATCTCGCGCTATCTGGAGCCCACCACGCCTGGAGCAACGACGCCGCCACCAGATGCACCAATATGCTCGACTATTTGCGAGGACGATGACGAGCTGCAGCTGCTCATCAATGAGTTCATAGGCGGTCTATCAGCTCGATATTCATCGATTGAAGATGCAGCCTCGCAGGCAGACTGGTCAACACTCGCTGCTTGCGCCCACAGACTAAAGGGCAGTGCTGGTATGTACGGATTTCCTGAACTTGCAGCGTGCGCAGCAAGTATCGAACAAGCGGCCAAATCTAGAAGCGGAAATCACGCGCGAACTCAGTGTCAGGAACTAAAGCGACTTATCGCTCGTGTTACTTGCTAAAACGTAACTACTCACCGGTTTTAAACGTTGTGGTTCATGCTTCATGTTTCAACCTAAATTCGGCAGTTAAGGAGAACCAAAATGGTGCAGGTGGCTAAAAGCACCAAGGATTTTGAACTTTTCTTAAGGCGCAACCCTGGCACCGTCAGGGTGAGCACCGAAAATTCAAAAGCCGCAGTGATTTTAGCCAGATGCGCCGTTTTCGGGCCCGCAACTGCCGAATTTAGGTTCAATATCGCCATTTCGTTGTTCATTCTTTCTTGTCATCCCCTGATCGGGGATGCAGTATTTTGGGTGAGTAGTTAATGTTTCCACCCCGCTTTGCTCCGCAAAGCCGCCCCTTAATAGGGGCTAACGCTACAGTCGCTGCACGTGCTGAGTAGTTACGCTAAAACTACTCAGCAAAAGTATCTTCGAATTTTACCAATTGAGCCCCACATACACCAGCGCATGATCCGAAGCGCCCTCAGGTGTGGCAACTAACCCTGAGCCATAGACTCCCTCACTCAACGCCGTCTGCCAGGCGTATCGCAAACTTTCGGCCGGCATGATTATGTCATCGAGCCAGGAGTACTCACCCTTGTATAAAAACGTTCCTGGATATGTAACTGAAGCAGCATTAGATGTGAGAACGCTAAAGAGTCTGCGAGGCAACTCAGACTCTGCAACACACAACGGCACACCTCGCTTACTAAGCCTACATGGCCCCTTCTCTCCGAAACTAGCTAAGGAGAGCGAACCCTCAAGAATGCGCGCACTGGCAACATCGAAATTACTGTTTCGATCTCCGAGAACTACTAGAATACTCTCGCCCGAGGCAAATGCATCCTTGTGACGCATCTCAAGCACCCGGCGCAACCCCTCACTCATCTCCATCCGATACGTCTCCCACTCCAAACCGGTCGGGTCGTCCTGGCCGCCACGCTTTGATTTGAAGTGAAAATTAACTATCGAGACAGCTTTAGGAGACTGGGAATCTCGCGCTATTACGGATAACTGCAACTCGTATGGTGGTCGCGAAAACAGGCGTGGCTTTTGCCTCGACCAGATCTTCGGTAGCTGTACACGCCCATACGGCAACGCCTGTTCGACAGTAGCCCGATCAAGTGCAACGATAAAGCCATTAGTCATACTACCATCAGACGGTGGCGCCGTCATAATTTTAAAGAGTCGATTTGAGCGCTCATGCCACCGTGTCGCTAATTTGCTAAGCGCAGCCTCTCCATCTGCCTGCGTCCTACCAATAACCTCCTGAACCGCTACCACATCGCACTTTGCTGCGACAAAACGCGATACGAGATCATCAATCTTTTTCTCATACTTCTGACGGGTGTATGACGGGTTGCTTCTAGACATCGACTCAAAACTGCCGAACAATTTCAAATTCTGGCTGCAAACAATTAAATCAACTTCACCACGCGGATCTCCTCCGGGAAATGCAATCGGTGTCTTTTTGCGAGCAGCACGATTCTTGCTTGGCGCTGGCTGTTTTTCAGAATCAGATACATCTTTAGCTAAGTTATCTGAATCGCTCTCTCCGTGCGGTGAAGAGCTCGCACTATCGGTATCCCTCTCTTCTGGCAAAGACGTAGGCTCCTGGCAGCGTACTTGCTGCACATTAGCCAGTAGACCGAGCAGCGCGACAAAGATAATAACCGCCGCTGCCCTTGATCGCACTCGCCACCCTCTGCGCTGTGGCCCTTCACCGTGCGCAAAAATCGTCTCCATCGGCAATCCTCCATCTGCTGCTGAACGCACCCGCATAAGACCTAAGCGTCCAAGCAAAATCGCATCAACTATATCTTGATGTTTACTCAAACTCGTCTCTAGTAAACCTATTTTGGCAAGCTCTTCAGCATAAAGATATTCAACCGTCCGTCTAGCTGCCAGTTTGACCTCGGCACGAGGCAGCTGCTTGCCGGATAATCCCATAACTTCATGATGTACGGAACGCGGATTAATCCTACCCGGTACAGACATACCACGAGCTCTAGCTACAGACTCGAATATTGCGCGCACATTCTCGACCTTTAGCGCATTGTGCGGGTCTTTGACTGTAGTAGCAGCTTCGCACACTAGTATATCGCTCTCCCCAAGCTGTAGTCGGCCTAACAGGGCCTCAATACTCTGCTGTAAAGCTCGCAGCCGCTCCCCCATAGAGAGGGGAGGGGGATTACTTCTAACCTTGCCAACAGAGCGAATCGTTCCGTCGCCGATACAGAACAGCGCCCACCCGGAACAGGTTAGACTCGGATCAACAGCCAATAGAAAACGGTAACTCCGCATAACTGCAGGATACTCGGAACTTGGCAAACCCGCTATACACCCTAAGGAGCTACTCCTCTGGTCTTTTGGGCTACGGGTGGACAGGCTATCGACTGGTTGGTATAACGCCTTACTTGGGCCTAGCCGGGTTAAGTGCTTTAATCGGCATGTATCTATCCAAGTTAGACCGGGCGTTTGCAGCGCGAAGGCCCGTTACCGCTACAGCGGCGAATCGCTGGCAGGAAAAATGGCATAAACGCATGGAACAAGAACTCTTAAGTGACCTCTACAAGCAGATGGCCAGAATTAGGCGCTTTGAAGAGGAAGCCGCGCGCCTTTACACCGAGAAGAAGATCGGTGGCTTTCTTCACCTCTACATCGGCCAAGAGGCTGTAGCTGTGGGCGCCTTATCGGTATTGCAAAAGAACGATTACGTGATGACTGCCTACCGTTGTCATGGGCACTACCTGGCTCGCGGCGGCTCGGCTCGAGCGGGCATGGCTGAGCTGCTGGGTAAGGAAACAGGTTGCGCCAAGGGACGTGGCGGCTCGATGCACTTCTATGATGTCGAAAATCGTTTTATGGGGGGCTGGGGTATCGTAGGTGCCCAGGTACCGCTTGCTGCTGGCCTGGCCTTTGCTGAAAAATACAAAGGAAGCGACGGTGTGGCGATCGTATTCCTTGGTGATGGAGCTATCAATATCGGATCGTTCCACGAAGGGCTAGCCCTTAGTGCGCTCTGGAAGATACCGGTGATCTTCGTCATTGAGAACAACCAATTCGCTATGGGCACGCCGCTTGAAAAGACTGCACCAACAGATGATTTATCGATTCGAGCACTGGCATATCCGATGGCACGAGAGACCGTCGATGGACACGATATCTTCGCCGTAAGGGAGACCATTTTTGCCGCTGCTAAGCGCGCTCGTGAGCAGCAACTACCTACCCTTGTTGAGGCAAAAACATACAGGTATCGAGGTCATTCAATGGCAGACCCAGCCAAGTATCGCACGTCACAGGATGTAGATGCCTGGAAGGCCAGAGATCCGATCAAAGTTCTCGGCGAAACAATGGAGAGCCTCGGAATGAAAGCTTTGCGAGAGCAGATCGATCAGGACGTAGAGGACGAGATGCAGGATGCAGTGCGCTTCGCTGAAGATTCGCCATTCCCAGCACCAGAAACAGCTTTGGATTACACATATGTCTAATGCAATGACAAACGAATTGAACCCACAATCAGCTATGCGCGAGATTCAGATACGCGACGCCCTACAGGAGGCGATGACCGAGGAGATGCTCAGAGATGAGCGTGTATTTCTGGTCGGAGAGGAGGTCGGTGGCTACAACGGCGCTTACAAGTGCTCAAAAGGGATGCTTGATCAGTTCGGAGCCAGGCGCGTCATCGATGCTCCGATCGCTGAGAACGGTTTTGCAGCTATTGCTATCGGAGCGGCTATGGCCGGACTGCGTCCAATAGTTGAGTTTATGACCTTCAACTTCTCGCTTTGCGCGATAGATCAGATTATCAATACAGCGGCTAAAGCTCGATTGATGTCAGCAGGAGCGATCTCTTGTCCTATTGTATTTCGTGGAGCCGGAGGAGCAGCATTTCAACTCGGTGCACAACACGCCAACTCATTCGACGGCTTCTATGCATACACCCCAGGTCTGATAGTCGTAGCTCCTGCTACACCGTACGACATGAAGGGGCTTTTAAAGAGCGCAATCCGCGACGAGAATCCGGTTGTATTCTTTGAATCTGAGCTCACTTACGGCAAACGGGGGCCTGTGCCAGAGGGTGAGTATGTAATCCCGATCGGCAAGGCCGATATAAAGCGCGAAGGCTCTGATGTAACTCTAATTACTTGGTCAAAGAATGTGTTCCTAGTTCTGGATGTAGCTGAGGAGCTTGCGCAGCAGGGTATCTCTGCTGAAGTAGTTGACCTGAGAACTCTTAGGCCTCTCGACAAGGAGGCGGTCTTTAATTCTGTTGCCAAGACAAACCGCTGCGTGATCGTGCAGGAGCAACATGAGGTCGCTAGCTATGGTGCCTACTTAAGTCACTTAATCTCAACCGAGATATTCGATGAGCTTGACGCGCCGGTTGGGTTGGTGTCTACCCTGGAGGCGCCGATGCCGTATTCGAAAGCGCTTGAAGTCGTACTGCTACCTGGCAAAGATAGAATAATCGAGAAGGTACAATCCGTTTGCTCGTAACTGAATCCATTTTGCTTAGCAAACAGCTTAAATCCAAGTTAAGTTTCGGACGTTAATCGGGCCAACAACTGTTGAATTTAGCGAGGTTTGTTTGATTATCGGGCTAGTGCACCTCAGGGCAACTGTACAACCCCCTAGCAGCGGGTTACACTTTCGCTATGTTTGATTTCTTACACGACAAGATAGATGGCGCGCTTAGACGTATACGTGGTCGAGGAACCCTTACGGTTAGCGATGTTGAGTTGGCGTTAAAAGAGGTTCGCACTGCCCTTCTTGAAGGTGACGTCAATTTCAAGGTAGCTAAAGAGTTCTGCTCGCGGGTAACTGAGAAGGCGGTTGGTGAGAACGTGCTCAAGAGCCTCTCACCTGATCAGCAGATTATCAAGATAGTCCACGAGGAGCTCACTGCAACAATGGGCGGCGCTGCCGCAGAGCTTAACCTGCACTCCTCACCACCTGTTGTAATCATGCTAGTTGGACTGCAAGGCTCAGGCAAAACAACCACTTCTGCAAAATTAGCCCGACTTATTCGAGAGCAGTATAAACGCTCGCCACTATTAGTACCTGCTGACGTCTACCGTCCCGCTGCGATACAGCAGCTCAAGACGTTGGGAGCTAATCTGAATATTCCAGTCTTTGATACACAACAAACAGATCGTCCAGTGGATATCGCTATTAGAGCACGTGAATTTGCTAAGCGACAGATGCTCGATGTGATGATCATCGATACAGCAGGACGACTGCAGATAGACCAAGCGTTGATGGACGAGCTGAAACAGGTGGTGGCTGCTGTAAGCCCAACAGAGGTTTTGCTCGTGGCGGATGCAATGACGGGACAGGAGGCGGTCAATGTCGCCCAGGGATTTGACTCAACTCTATCGCTAACTGGTCTAGTACTTACAAAACTTGACGGTGATGCCCGAGGTGGGGCAGCTCTCTCAATGCGCGCGGTCACCGGCAAACCGATTAAATTTGTCGGCATGGGTGAGAAATCAGATGCCCTTGAGGCTTTCCATCCCGAACGCATGGCCTCGCGTATCCTTGGCATGGGAGATGTCCTAACACTCATAGAGAAAGCTGCGCAGCAGGTTAACGTTGAAGACACCGAGGATCTGGAGAAGAAGCTTAAAAAGGGACAATTTACATTCGAGGATTTTCTTGCCCAGATGAAGATGATTCAACGTATGGGGAGTATATCCTCACTAATGTCGATGATTCCTGGGATCAACAAGCTAGCCAAACAGGTTGACCCCGAGAGGCAGGAGCGCGAGTTTCGCAAGCTAGAGGCGATTATCCTCTCTATGACTAAGCAGGAGCGACGCAATCACGAAATCATCGATGGCAGTAGACGCAGAAGGATAGCCAAAGGCTCCGGAACTAGCGTCGAGGATGTAAACAAACTACTGAAGCAATTCGTTGAGATGCGTAAGATGATGAAGCAACTGATGAAGATGGGGCCAGGTGCCCTTAGTGGACTCTTCGGTGGCCAGGGTATCGGAACCCAGGGTATCGGAACACTAGGTGGTATGTTTGGGCGACGTTAGAATAGTTTTAGCTCTCGTAATATCTTGATCCTAAAAACGGAAGTTAAGGGGAATTAAAGTGGTGCAGGTGCTGAAAAGCGCGAGGTATTTTCAACTTTGTGGAAGCTTAAACCCAAATTCGGCAGTTGCGGGCCCGAAAACGGCGCATCTGACTCAAATCACTTCGTCTTTTGAATTTTCGGTGCTCACCCTGACGATGCCAGGGTTCAAGCCTTAAGAAAAGTTCAAAATACTTCGCGCTTTAAGCCATCTGCACCATTTTAATCCGCCTTAACTGCCGAATTTAGGTTTAAGGGCGATTACGTATGCCCTGAGAAGGTAGACAGGAGCACAACCCTCATCTACTCGCAGGTTTGGGATGAATCAGGAATACAGCGAGCCGGTTTTGCAGAGATAAAAAGCTCCTGGCATCCAAATCCACGTTTCCGCTGCGTTTTTTAATTGAAAAATAGCAGCTTGTCTGCTACGTTCAGAAAGTGCGCATTAAGAGACGACTTAAATTAGTAAAACTACTAGAAGATAGGTCTTGCTTTCTATTTGGACCACGACAAACGGGCAAAACGTCGCTGCTGAGAGAGCTCTTACCAAAGGCGACCTACATTAATCTCCTCGAAATGGACACATACGCCGATCTGAGCTCAAGGCCGCAGCTTCTCCGGGAGCGCGCTGAAAACTCCGACGGGCTCATACTGATTGATGAGGTACAGCGAATTCCAGAGTTACTCAATGAGGTGCATAACCTTATAGAGTCCAAGAGAATCAGGTTTCTATTAACGGGGTCAAGTGCACGCGCATTGCGAAAACGGGGAGTTAATCTTTTGGGTGGCAGAGCACGCTCATACCACCTGCATCCCTTCTCGTGGTGTGAATTGGGTGAGCAATTTAATCTTAACGAAGCGCTCTCTACCGGGTTGCTACCTGGTATTTATTTCTCTCGTGATAAGCAAGCGGATCTGCGGGCGTACGTCGGAGATTACCTACGCGAGGAGATCGCAGCAGAGGGAGCTGTTAGAAACATCCCCGCCTTTAGTCGTTTTCTTCACGTGGCCGGACACTGCCACGGTCAGATCGTGAATTACGAAAAGATTGCTAATGACAGTAGAACTCCTTCATCCACGGTTAGGGCCTATTTCCAGATAATTCGCGATACGCTGATAGGCTATAATCTGGAAGCCTGGAGAAAAGGTTCGAAGCGAAAAGAGGCGACGTCGAGTAAATTTTATTTTTTCGATAACGGCGTTGCGCAGCATCTACAAAATCGCAGACACCTGGCGCTTGGAACACCTGAATATGGCGTAGCTTTTGAAGCATACGTGTTTCACGAAATGAAGACATTCATCGATTATGAAGCGCCAAATACAACGATTAACTTTTGGCGCACGACAACAAATATTGAAGTTGATTTTGTTCTTGACAATCGAGTGGCGGTTGAAGTTAAGGCGAGCGGCCTAGTGGCTACGTCTGATTTAAAAGGCTTAAAAGCTATTCGAGAAGAGAGCAAAGAGCTGACTCGGTTTATAGTGGTTAGTCTTGAGCCTTTTCGGAGAGTAATTGATGGAATTGAGATCGTCCCATTCACTGAATTCCTCGATGAATTGTGGTCTGGAAAGCTTCTGCAAGCAATCGGCGATAATCGGGACGAGTTAATTCGATGATCTCGCCCCTCCTGACGGATCCAGGCTTACCCTCCTGGGCCGCCGTTTCGGAATTACCCGCAATATTGGAGATAAACGAGCGCGATAGCGCGGTAGCACAGCAGTCCGCATTCACAGGGCTACGTGTATACATTTTGAAGCTTATTGCTAAGAAAATCGATCGCTTTTTCCTAAGTAGTTGAAGTTAGCTGGGAGGCCATTCCTAGAGGTCTTTCCAAGGGCCAGATTAGCATCAAAATGCGCGGTCTATAGCTCCCGGGTAGAGTTTTCGAGGTTCAAGCATAGGTAAAGATGTGCGTAAGCGCCCTTATCTAAGCCCCCCTCAAAAAGCCGAGCTATGAACCAGAGAGGAGTTGCGCGTAGTGCTAGGCTTTGGCTTGGGACGCTTGGCGCGCCTTAGCCCATGCAATCGGCGTCAACTCGGATGCGGGCTTGTCGTTTAAGGAACCGAGAATGTCGGTAAAATATTCCTGAATATTAATACCGTTCATCTTACACGTGCATACAAGCGAGTTGAAAATAGCGAGAGTTTCGGCTCCAACTTCACTTGCTGCGAATAGCCAGTTCTTCGCTCCCACTCCTCAGTTCATAAATATCCATACCTAAGAGCTGAAACATGGTAGCGTTGTTACGTGCGACGCGATGACATTTTCTTATCAGCGGCGTACTTTGTGGATGGCGCATCAAAGAATCGGCGGACATGCTGTG
>CAZZLV010000054.1:0-11513 GCA_964655155.1 uncultured Bdellovibrionales bacterium | reverse complement strand
TCGGTGCTCACCCTGACGGTGCCAGGGTTCAAGCCTTAAGAAAAGTTCAAAATACCTCGTGCTTTTGAGCACCTGCGCCATTTTCATCCTCCTTAACTGCCGAATTTAGGTTAATGTTATGCTATCTATAAAGAGCAACAAAAATTTCATATCCGCCAGGCTAGCGGCAAAGGAGAGTTTTTGTTAAGCGCTCTTAGAATCTTGTTAAGTGTTTGAATATAGCAACCGAGGGATAGGAGTACATGGCGCCACTTAATAAAGATCTACACCTCTCCGCAGAGTTTCTCGTTCTGCTCCGAGCTGGCTTTTACGGTCAGATCATTTTTGAAGGTGCTCTTGCAGCTCTTCAATCTTCGTTTGCGCCGAAGAACTATCTGGAAACTGCTCACCGAGCGTTTGATAAGATGGACGTCTGGATGAAAGACCTAGTCTCGGGGCTGCCAATCTTCGCCACAACATGGGAAACTGCTGAAACTTTCGACGCAATCTCAGCGATGAACTTCATGCGCGATCTACGCAAAGACTTTATCTCGCTAGTTCCCAGTGTTGAGGCAGCTTTAAACGTTGAAAATCTAGCGCAAGATCGCGAGGCGGTAAAACTGCTGGTTGCCAGCCTTGTTCGCTCGGCCTCAACACGAAACGCCTACGTTGAATCTCTTTCGACGATCTATTCGGCACTGAAAGCTAATGATCTAGCTCAGCAGGTATCGTTTGAAATTGAGTCATCACGCGACTACCTGCGCATTACCCGAGTAATTCAAGAGAAATTCTCCACAACCGCCGTCTATGACATCCAGCTATGCGAGCAACTACGGCTGGAGGCAATGCTAACCCCAGGGGATTTTCGAGCGCTAGCTCACGACACTAATGTAATGCTTAACGCGCTCGCTAAAGAGTTCACCTTCAAACTAGCTGAGTTTGAACCGGGCGAGGCCGATGAATGGATAGAGAACCGAATTCCAGCCATCGCCGCTGGCTACTGGAGAGCCTATGGTTTTTCAGCGCTCGACTTTCTCGATTGGAAAGCACAGGGGATTGCCGCCGCACCAATAGCTGCAAACTGGGTGCGCGCAGGCTTTAGCCCAGAAGAGGCGGTCGAGTGGATGAAGGAGGGGATCCCACCGATGCTCGCTATACCCTGGCGTGCCGCCGGTTTTGCCCCTAGTCGTAGCTCCGCCCTGATCGCCAGGGGCATTACCGATCCGGCCCGGGCACCCCGTGGGGAGGAACCTGAGAACGACGACCAAGAGCAAGAGAAGGATCAAGATGATTGGTAAGGCTAGCCTGTGACCACCGGGATATATAGCGTTTTTCAACCTAAATTCAGCAGTTGCGGGCCCGAAAACGGTGCATCTGGCTAAAATCACTTTGTCTTTTGAATTTTCGGTGCTCACCCTGACGGCGCCAGGATTGAAGCCTCCGAAAAGTTCAAAATCCTGTGTGCTTTTAGCCACCTGCACCATTTTCGTTCTCCTTAACTGCCGAACTTAGGTTAATACAAAAGCACTTGCTTGACATATCAAGCAAAAGCTATGATAAGAGCTTATAGCTTTTAAGATTATACAGATTGACGCACCTAACTAACGCGGTGTATATATCCCTACAACTCAACGAGGCAATAGCTAGCGAGCAGTATCGTGGACAGTAAAGATCAGACAAAACAACAGGTACAAAGAGACGATGAAATGAGCACAAACAGGCAGCTTAGCGCCATCAAGGTCGGCCAACGCGCGGTGGTCTCGGCTATCAAGAGTTGTCCTACGGAGCTGCTGCACAAACTGGTGACGATGGGTATCGTTGCCGGAACTGAGGTACAGGTTACTCAGCGCGGCTTTTTTGGCTCACCGATTAATATACACCTCTTTGGTTCAGTGCTCTCTCTTCGCAGCGCAGAAGCGGCGCATATACAGGTTCAGCCGCTGTAGTTCATACGGCGATCTTATCGTTGGAAATTGCTGTTTTGTAAGTAGCCTCTTACCCTAAATTAGGCAGTTAAGGAGAACGAAAATGGTGCAGGTGGCTAAAAGCACCAAGGATTTTTAACTTTTTGGAGGCTTGAACATAAAAAGAGCAGTTGCGGGCCCCAAAATGGCGCATCTGGTTAAAATAACTTCGGCTTTTGAATTTTCGGTGCTCACCCTGACGGTGCCGGGGTTAAAGCCTTAAGAAAAGTTCAAAATCGATCGTTCTTTTAACCACCTGCATTATTTTAGTCCACCTTAACGGCTTTTTTTAGGTTGAACCCTGGAACCGTCAGGGTGAGCACCAAAAATTCAAAAGCCGCGGTGATTTTAGCCAGATGCGCCGTTTTAGGGCCCGCAACTGCCGAATTTAGCTTTCTAGCTTTTTCCAAAAGTCCTTGGCGATATAGCGGCTTTTGGAAAACGCTATCGATTCGCTGATGCGAATCAAAACAACAACCTATAGTCATTTATGACAAGGGCCTTGCCAGTTTTACTGGCACGGACTTTTGCAGATGACTATAGTAACGGCATTTTTGTAATTATCATTTGTTTTAAACATCTAACGCTGTGACGTACGCTGAATCGCCACCATCGTCAAAAACTATTCGGCATGTGGCGCTCGTCGGCAACCCCAACTGCGGCAAGACAACACTATTTAACATCCTTACTGGCTCATCATACAAGGTAGCTAACTATCCCGGGGTAACCGTTGAGAAGCGCCAAGGATCGCTTAAGCTCACTCCGAGCACACCTGCTCAGCTTGTTGATCTACCGGGCACCTACTCACTCTCGGGCACAACGCTAGACGAGCAGATAGCTACCAAGTACCTAAACGGTGCTATGGCCAATTCACCTGCACCAGACCTAGCTGTAGCTATTGTTGACGCATCAAATCTGGAACGCAATCTTTTTCTCGTCTCTGAACTCATAGACACCGGCATTCCATGCGTATTGGCGCTAAATATGATGGATATCGCTGAAGAACGCGGGATAAAGATTTACGTTGAACTACTTTCGCGCTCACTCGACCTTACCGTTGTGCCGATCGTTGCTCGAAACGGCAAGGGACTAACCGATCTTCTTGAAACTATTTCCCGTGAACTGGTGCATCCCAGCCGCTCACGTCGAGC
Organism: uncultured Bdellovibrionales bacterium; assembly: GCA_964655155.1. GTDB lineage: Bacteria > Bdellovibrionota_C > UBA2361 > UBA2361 > OMII01 > OMII01. The sequence goes on along the minus strand of CAZZLV010000054.1, from coordinate 8,419 downwards.
CTTTGCCTGGATACCAGCTAATGATGCGAGCGCCGCGCGGCTCCGCATTATCGCCGATCCGCAAGAGATTCACAGCAGATCTGCGGATGATATAACCACTATTGCAACACTGCGATACGCATGGATCCGCCAGATCGTTTCTAGGGCTGTTGTCCACTCGACTAGAACACGCCGCGGAATACACTCACTTGATGCCTTTGTAACCAGCAAGCTCTGGGGATTACCGCTCCTTGCAGCTATATTTTTTCTGGTATTTCAATCGATCTATCTCTGGGCGCAGATTCCGATGGAGTACATTAGCTCAAACATCGATCAGATTAGTCACTGGATTGCCAATAATCTTCCAGCTGGCATGCTTACCGACCTGCTAACCGAGGGGATCGTGCCGGGAGTTGGTAATGTTCTAGTATTTATACCGCAAATTGCCATCCTTTTTCTCTGTATCGGAGTCCTTGAAGACTCGGGCTACCTCTCCCGCGCCGCTTTTTTATTAGACAATTTCATGCGCAAGGTTGGGCTCCAGGGACGGGCCTTTATTCCGCTGCTTTCATCCTTTGCCTGCGCTGTTCCTGGGATCCTCTCCACCCGTACTATCCCCTCTAAGCTTGATCGACTAACTGCTATTATGATCGCTCCTTTAATGAGTTGTAGCGCGCGTCTGCCGGTGTACACAGTACTTATCGCAGCTGCTATTCCCGCCTCAACGATCGGTGGTTTTATGTCGCTCCAGGGCCTGGTACTACTCTCGATGTACCTGCTTGGGATAGCCGGTGCATGTGCTGTTGCATACATCATGCAAAAGCTAAGTGGACATAAGGAGAGCTGCTTCTTTGTTATGGAGATGCCCCCTTTGCGATTACCAGTTCTTAAGGTTGTCCTACGAAGCACTTACGACAACGTGCTATCGTTTATCAAGAATGCGACCACGATTATCCTCGCCTGTTCTATCGTGATCTGGTTTCTGGCCTCGTATCCGAAAGCTACACCGGAACATCAAGACAATCCCGTAAAAGCTACCTACGCTGGAAGACTCGGCGCTTTAGTTGAGCCGGCGATTCGACCACTCGGATTTAATTGGGAGATCGGCTTTGGAATCATTACATCATTTCCAGCCCGAGAGGTTTTTATCACTGGGCTCTCAACCGTACTTAATGTGCAAGATGATAACGAGGAGAGTAATGCTAGCTTGATTAGTACCTTAGGCCAGAAGCGCGCTGACGGATCGTTCTCCACTATAACTGCGCTCTCACTTATGGTGTTCTACGTATTTGCTTGTCAATGTATGTCGACCCTGGCTGTGTGTCGGCGTGAGACCGGCTCGTGGCTCTGGACCGGCGCGATGTTCACCTACATGACAACGCTTGCTTACCTGGCATCTTTACTCACGTACCAGATCGGCACTCGACTCTGGGGGTCATAAGCCAAACAGATGGAATAATCCTACATTTGGCAGTTAAGGAGGATGAAAGTGATGCAGGCACGCAAAAGCACAAAGTATTTTGAACTTTTCGTGAGCGCACCTCTGGCACCGTCAGGATGAGCACCGAAAATTCAAAAGACGAGGTGATTTTCGCCCGAATATTGCGCGAAAGTTCAAGATTCGGGCGAGCAAGTGCAAGAAAGCACTTGCAAATTCCGGAGCGCAGCGAGCTTCGTGAAAAATACGGATTAATTAGATGTACTATATTTAAGACCCGCAACTGCCGAATTTAAGTTAGCTACCATGCAAGCCTTTATCACCCTGATCTTACTAGCCGGCTCCCTGCTACTACTGGGCCGACGCCTGACCGGAACCTTTACCCGCAATTTTTTAAACCCAAGCAAAAAATCAGGTGAAAAAAATGGTGGTAGTGGTGGTGGTGGTTGTTGTGGTGGTGGCTGCCGCCCACAGCGTTAAGAGGCTAAAAACAGTAGCTGCTCGGCAGTTTTTAGGGGTCAACGCTAAAGTTGCTGCATTCGCTGAGTAGTTACTAAAACCTAAATTCAGCAGTTGCGGGTCTAAAAATGGCGCATCTGCCCAAAATCACTTTGTATTTTGAATTTTCGGTGCTCACCCTGACGGTGCCAGGGTTCAAGCCTTAAGAAAAGTTCAAAATACCTCGTGCTTTTGAGCATCTGCACCATTTTCATCCTCCTTAACTGCCTAATTTAGATAAAAACATGCGCGCTCTTGCTCTATCTTTTTTTTTCATTTTACGATAATCAAAGAGAGCAAAAAACTATCAAGACCTAAGGAATTCACTGCATAGCGTTTTCTAAATGTCTATCGCGATATCACCGCTTTTGGAAAACGCTAACGATTCGCGGACGCGAATCAAAACAACGACCTATAGTGATTTACGACAAACGTCACAACAAGCTTGGGGGCGGTTGTTTTTCCTGTGAGGTCTTAATACTGTGAGGTGAGCTTTGTATGTGGCTTGATCGTGCAATTAAGTGGCTCCTTCCGCGCGAGGAGCATTTCTTTGACCTACTGGCTCAACTGGCGCGTTGCACTGGTGATGCTGCCTCACTGCTTGTTGACTGCGTCTCGGATCTCGACCCTGCCTCACGCGAGCGCACGATCGCTAAAATTAAGGAGGTAGAGCACGAAGCTGACCTAGCGATCGCTGAGGTTTATAAGGAGCTTAACCGTACTTTTGTAACCCCGATCGATCGCTCGGATATTTACAATTTAGGCTCGGAGCTAGAAAGCATTACTGACGAGATATTCTCAACTGCCTTGCAGATCCCGATCCACGCAATCGATGAGCTTCCCAGTGGCAGCGCTGACTTTGCCTCGCTGATTAAGAAAGCCACCCACGAGATTGTCCTTGGTGTTAGCCAGATTCAATCAAAACATGGGCACTTAGAGATTCGCAGACATTGTAAGACGATCAAGAGCTTTGAAGATGCGGGCGACACGGTATTTCGAACTCAGATGGCGCAGATGTTTAAACATGAATCCAATGCTATCAAACTTCTTAAGCACAAGGAGTTTTTAGAGGGGCTGGAGCGCACACTCGATCTGTGCGACGACGTAGGCAAAGTACTTACAACTATCGTTATTAAAAATTCGTAAACTATGCTCCTCTCGCTCGTCATTACGGTCATCGTTGTAGCCCTCATATTTGACTTCATCAATGGATTTCATGATACAGCGAACGCTATCGCAACAGTGGTCAGCACTGGAGTTCTTCCTCTGCGCACAGCGATTATGTTGGCTGCAGTTTTAAACTTTGTCGGAGCGCTTACCGGCACCGCAGTTGCTAGCACGATCGGCAAGGGAATAATAACACCCGACACGATTACGTTGATTGTCGTACTATCAGCCCTTACTGGGGCCATCTTCTGGAACCTATTCACCTGGTACTTCGGCATTCCGTCATCATCGTCGCATGCGATGGTTGGGGGTCTCTTAGGTGCCGGCATCGCCCATAGCGGATTCTCATCGATCCAGGGGCCGGGGATTATCAAGACCCTATCAAGCTTAGTCTTAAGCCCTATCGCAGGGATGCTGATCGCTTTTATCGTTATGATCACACTCCTGTGGGCCTTTAGGCGCGCAGCACCGGTTGCTGTTTCCGGACTGTTTCGGAAGCTTCAGATGATCTCTGCAGGATTTATGGCGCTTTCACACGGCAGCAATGATGCACAGAAGACTATGGGAGTTATTACCATGGCCCTAGTAGCCTACGGCTCAGTAACGATGACCGGATCAAAGCTGCTCATTCCAACTTGGGTTGTCCTCGCTAGCGCTGCAGCGATGGGACTTGGGACTGCTGCTGGTGGTGTACGTATCATTAAGACCCTTGGAACCAAGATTATCGACCTAAAACCTGTGCATGGATTTGCTGCAGAGACAGCAGCAGCGGGAGTTATCTTGACAGCCTCACATTTTGGGCTTCCAGTCTCTACCACTCACTGCATCAGTGGATCGATCCTAGGGGTCGGCGCGAGCCAGAGCGTATCAGCCGTAAGATGGGGAATCACTGTGCGAATACTTTGGGCCTGGGTATTAACCATTCCGATTAGTGCTGCATGCGCTCTTGCGACCTACCTAATTGCTACATGGATCACCGGTCAGCCGTAAAGATAAGAGCGTACTTAGCACTTACGAATCTTTCAGTTAGATACCGGACAAACGGCCAAATAGAAGATTAGTAATAGCCCGCGGAGGCGGGCTAAAAACGAGAACACTAATTTTTAATTGTCTGGTATGCCGGTGAAAAATTAGTACACAACGTTGGATCTACATCATCACACCAACGCAGCATTCCTCCTGATAAGTTGGTTACATTCTGAAAACCGTGCTGCGCCTTGAGCTCCTGAGCAACGGCCTGGCTCCTTCCACCGCTACGGCAGTAAACAACGATCTCTTTATCGCGCGGCAAGCGATCTAGGTTTTGGCTCACTGTGCCTTTAGGAATCAGCTCTCCGCCGATGTTGCAGATATCCCGTTCGTTCGGCTCGCGCACATCAAGGAGAAATAGATTGTCTCCTCGATCAAGACGAGCCTTTAACTCTATAGGTGTAATTTGCGGAACGTTTGTCATAGAATTGTAGCAAATAATCATATAGTAATTTACGGCAAAAGCCGTGCCAGTCTTACTGGCACGGACTTCTGCAAATCACTATAGACAATCAAATGGCCGTTTTTACCCAGGAATGATGATTAATGCTATCAACAACGCCAGAAGAGTCTAGTCTTAATTTTGTTAATTTTTGGGATGATACAACTTCCGGCTGCTACAATAATCATACACGACATTCGGCAGCAACCCCTGACAGCTATCTCCTAAAGCTAGTCTGGCTCTAAGTGCAGTACTTGAGATATCGATCCCTTGCTCACCGAAGTCAGGAAGAAAGCTAATCTTCCACCCTTGAGGCGCCAAACTAGCTACAGCTCCAGGGCGTAGCAGCACTAAAAAGCGTGCTATTTTCTTCAATTCCTCTGCTCTATGCCACTTTTCTAGATCCTTAAGTAGTTCGTGACCGATGACGACCTCTATCTGCGCTGAAGTCACACCTTGCAGGTAGTTTATTAGATCTAGCGTTGCAAACCCAACTATTCCTGTAATCTGCAGATCACTTACAACAACACGAGGATTGCTACCAAATACAGCCTGTATACCAAGCTTTGTCATCTCTAACCGCTCAGCAGCTCTTGAATCATGCTGCTTGTCGGGTCGTTCCCCACTTGGCACCACAATAACCTGAGAGATCCCAGGCAGATCAAGCAACAAGCGTATCGCTGCCACGTGTCCATTGTGAAAGGGATCAAATGCGCCACCAAAAACCGCCACTCGCTGCTTTGCCACATTCATCGCGACACTCTCCGTGCGAGAGCACGCAGCTGAGCAATCTCTTGGCGATATCCCCCTGAAAGGATCGGAAATCTGCACCACGTCTTAGGATCAACGCTCTCGTCATCAAGGTGAAATGAAGGTGCATACCTTTCACGCTTCCATTGATTAGCACACCACAGGGTAAAGAAACGCTCTACCCAGAGCGCCAGCTGATTCTTTGAGTATTTGCGTGCGTGCTCAATACACACCTTTCGCCACACCTCTACTGGCAGCAGCTTGTCGCGTACCGCTCTACGCTCAATACTATCAAGCACAGTGTAGGGCATAAGATCACCTTCGTCTGTCTGCTTTGCTCTTTTAGGCCTAAGCTCAGCTGTTGGTGCCTGTGAATTGACCAACTTTAAGGCTGGAAACGCTCGTAATTGATCGGGGCCTTTGACCTCAAGCCAGCGTAGCCACTCTCGTAAATAGGCCTTATCGATTCCACCTAGTGGAGCAAGACCACCACTGCTATCGCCATCCATCGTAGTATAACCTACCGACGCCTCACTACGATTACTCGTAGTAAGAAGTAGTGCTCGTCGTATATTGGCGACTAACCATATAGATGGCGAGCGCACTCGAGCCTGAATATTCTGAAGCGCTAATTCCTCCTTGCTCCAGGAGAGCTTCAACCCCATCTTTTGCTCGATCAGCTCCTGATATGAAGCTACAAGTCTATCGATATTAAGATCAATGAAAGTAGCCCCGACATCACCTGCTACGGCCTTAGCGGCCCTGTGAGTAGTCTTTGAGCTATTGCGAGTCGCCTGATAGACGCAGGTAATTAGCTCTTGTAGAACTGCAGGCTCATCTTTTGCTCGCTTTAGCCACGGTATGTGTGCCAATCGCTCTTTAAAGGAGATAAACCCTAACTCCCGTATCGCAGCCTGTACCATAAGCGCCACTAAGCAGCTCACAGCGCTTGAATCAACTCCTCCACTAAGCGAAATCACAAAGCCATGACTCTTGCTCTTGCGCAGATAATCAAATAGGCCAAGCGCTACAGCGCGAGTAAACTCCTCGTGCTTAAGCTCTGGGCTCTTACTCCATGCAGTGATGGGCTTTGAGCTACTGAAAAACTCCAGTTCGTGTGTTTTCAATGCATGAAACCTAAATCGCGGTACTTTGATCAGCCGCCCCTGCTCTCTATTCTTTGCTTCAGCAATACTTTTCTTGATCCTTATTTTCTGCCTCGGCAGAGGTTGCGAGCGCGCAATATCAACCAGTGCTGTGGCGATCCGATACTGCTGAAAAGAGAAGCGTTCACTCTTAGCAACTATTTTACCGTGCGAGGCGATTAGTGTATCACCGTCATAGATAATCCTGCCTGCCTCGCAGCCAAGTAGGTTTGCATAAAGATATGCGGAGCCACATAAGCGCGATCCTTCAAGTACGATATCCTTTCGAGTCGCCTCTTTGCCGAAGGCAAAGTGGCTCGCACTAGGGTTTAAAATTATATCAACCCCACGGTGAGCTAGCCGATAGGCCGGGCGATCTACAATCCAGGCATCTTCGCAGATCTCAAATCCGATTCTAATTCCACCAACTTCAAAAACCAGATCACCTACCGGAAGCCTCTGCTTGCCGACACGGATCGTTGTTACTTCACCTACTGGCCAAGGTTTAAACCAGCGCGGCTCATAATGCACACCATCTCCTGCAAGATTTTGTTTAGCAACAAATCCGCAGAGAACCCCATCGATTGCTACCGCCACAACATTGTATAAGGCTCCATGCACACGTAATGGCAATCCGAAATTTACCACTAATCCCTTAGTCTGGCCTACAAGCTGTTCAACGGACGCAAGCGCTTGCTGCAACAAACCTTCACCAAAAAAGGCATCCTCACACCCGTATCCCGCAACACTCAGCTCTGGCAAACACAGCACCTGCACATGCGCCTTGCGCGCCGCGCTTAGCACAGCCCGGATTGTGTTTAGATTTTCATCCCAAGCAAGCGGGGTCTGGTTAAGGGCTGCCGCCGCAACAATTAAATGACTCATGGATAGTTTATAAACCTAAATTCAGCGGTTAAGCAGGGTGAAAACGCGGCAGTTGCTCAAAAGCACGAAGTATTTTGAACTTTTCGGGGGCTTGAACCCTGGCACCGTCAGGGTGAGCACTCTAAAATTCAAAAGACAGAGTAATTTTGGGCAGATGCGGCATTTTTAAGACCCGCAACTGCCGAATTTAAGATTATCCTTTGCCCTACAAGTTTAAGTGCAGTAACCTCCAGTTTATATGCAAACAACAGTAACTAACACGCTCAACCTTAACAACTTAATCAACCGCGCAAAGCTCGTGATCACCTCGCCAAAACTGTGCTGGCAAACGATCGCTCAGGAGACACATACACCCAAGGATCTCCTGCGCACAGTTATCATCCCGCTAATTCTAACTGGAATCGTCTGCTCAACTATCGGCATGCAGGTCTTTGGGATGAACCTAGGGCCCCTTGGCACTTGGCGTCCACCGCTATTTCAATATCTATTCTCACAGATAGCTGCCGGCGTAGTTGGTATAGCGATGATCTTTGTATCTTCATTCATCATGCAAAAACTGGCGACATTGTTTCAAGGATCTGTAACTTCAGATCGTGCTTTTAGTCTAATTGCTCATTCGATGCTGCCAACACTTGTCGGAGGCTTGCTTGCTGTATATCCGCTTTTGGGGATCTTTGGGATCGTCTTTACGATCCTTTCTATTGCAGCCCTCTACCACGGCGCTCCTGTTATGACGACAGTCCGGAGCGATAAGACCCTAGGGTTTATCGCCGCATTTATAGTATCGATGATTCTGACTTCTATAGTTATCTATGGAGCGCTGGGGCTTTTAATCACAATGCCACAACCGCCATTGTAATAATCCTAAATCCTGCGGTTGCGGGTCTGAAATAGGAGTTTATTATCTTCTACGGCGCACCTTGGGCAAGCCAAGATTGCGCGCATTCAGCTAACCTTAGCCCCTATTAAGGGGCGGCTTTGCGGAGCAAATCGGGGTGGAAACATTAACCCTAAATTCGGCAGTTGCGGGTCCGAAAACGGCGCATCTGGCTAAAATCACTTTGTCTTTTGAATTTTCGGTGCTCA
>CAZZLV010000053.1:0-11607 GCA_964655155.1 uncultured Bdellovibrionales bacterium | reverse complement strand
CGTGCTTTTAGCCATCTGCACCATTTTCATCCTCCTTAACTGCTGAATTTAGGTTTAGCGGTCATTTAGTTCGCCAAAAACCCCATATTTTCAATATATTGCGCAAGCAATAAGAGTGGTGCGCGATGAGAGAGCTTCTCACTGTAATTTCCGTGACAATCAGGGCATCGCAGTTCTCCCGCTATGTGCTTAGAAATGTTGGCAGTTTCAAAAATGATAAAAATGTGCGGACAGATGAAGTCTAGCTTAGTTATCGATGCAACTTCCGCACATTTTTGGCCTCTTAAAGATAGAGAGAACTGCCACGCCCTGGTGACAATTTACCTATAGTTTACCGAGGCCAATTAATTTGGTACTATAAAGGACTTCAGGTGTTTCTCGGGTCAGTACCTCCTGGATCAGGAGTGGCTCACCGCTGGGTGCTGGTGCACCGTGTAGAGGCGCTAATAAATAATTGTTTAGCAATTCGCCGCCTTAGAGGGTGGCGACAAGGTGGTTCGAGGTTAGCAGTGGATACAACAGTTGGGGATATGAGCCAGGGGAACAACAAAGATAATCTAGCCGGCAAGCCGCGCAACCAGGAGGTAGGCGCCAGCGAGCGGGGTGCTGAAGATAGACGTGGTCGTCATAGCCCTGCTGGTGCCGACCAGACTGACAGAGCTCGCGCCGGAGCGATGGAAGTTGTTGTAAGCCACAACATCGAAAAGGCGATGAAGATTCTCAAGCGTAAGCTAATTAAGGAGGGACTCTTCAAGGAGCTCAAAGCTCGCCGTTATTTTGAAAAGCCTTCAGTCCGAAAAAAAAGGAAGGAGAAGGAGGCCCGAAAGAAGCAGCGCAAGGATGAGGCGCGCCTTAGAAAGGGGCCAGGAGTGATGTAGGAGCTGCATCTAGTCAGCTAAAAAGAACGGGCCTCTGGCCCGTTTTTTTATTTTCTGATTAGGCTAAGATCGCCAATCTTACCTATAGAGCGTTTTTCAAAAGTCATGAGCGATATACTGACTTTTGGATAATCCTAAATTCGGCAGTTAAGGAGAACGAAAATGGTGCAGGTGGCTAAAAGCACCAAGGATTTTAAACTTTTCGGAGGCGCAACCCTGGCACCGTCAGGGTCCATGCCTTAAGAAAAGTTCAAATACTTTGTGCTTTAATCATCCGCACTATTTTCATCCGGCTTGACTGCTGAATTTAGGATGAACTAATTATTTGGTCGATATCTCGGTGTCCTGTGCGTCTATTATCTCGCTACGTTCTTAAGGAAGTGCTGATTTTCTTCTCAATCAGCCTACTTACCTTTACAGGACTACTCCTTACGCTCAAGATGTTAAAACTCACCTCGCTTATCGTTAATCGTGGCGTAGGCCTTGGTCAGATCGGCACGGTATTTATCGCTATTATTCCGACGTTCCTGGAGATAGCCCTACCGATGTCTGCCCTACTCGGGGTTATGTTGGCTTTTGCGCGCATGTGCGGCGATTCAGAAGTTGTGGTTTTCAAGGCCAGTGGCGTTGGGCTAGCGAGCTTTATTACGCCTCTCAGCGCTTTTGCACTCTGTATCGGCCTAATTAGTGTCATCGTCTCGTGCGTGCTACGCCCCTGGGGCTTTGATACACTCTCAACTGCACTCTTTGATATCGCTCGCTCTAAAAGCACGAGTGGTCTAACCGAAGGGGTATTTAATAAGCTTGGTGAAATTACCCTCTACGCAGAGAAGATCGATTATGCGACCGGGGATCTCTCTCGTGTTATTGTCGATGACAAGCGGGATTTCGCGCAACGGAAGGTGGTTGTTGCTAAACGTGGCACGATCGTCGCTGATGAGATAGCCCAGACGATCTCACTGCTGCTGGCTGATGGAGTTGCGCACGAATCAATCGAGGGCAAATATACGCGAACTAACTTCGCTTCCAACAGCCTGAGTGTCAATCCGGCAGAGCTTCGAGAAGATACGAAAAAGGGGCTATCAGCGCGAGAGCTATCGACACCACGACTGCGAACACTCATCAGCGAGTACAAGATGCTACTGCGCTCTTCCGAGTCAGATGCAATTGAGGTCTATGGACAGAAAATGACCCGTGCAGAGCTACAAAAGAAGTATCGCCGTGCCAAGGTTGAGCATGGCCAACGCTTCTCGCTACCTTGCGCTTCGATCATTATGACATTCATAGGATTTGCTATCGGAATAATGTCCCCACGTACTCAACGCTCTTGGGGCGCCGGATTTGCTGCAACTTTAGGCTTGGCCGTTTTTATATTGTACTATGGGATGTTCTCAATGGGACTTGCCCTTGCTGACGGCGGCAAGATGCATGTTGGACTAGCCCTATGGCTGCCTAACCTAGTCGCTGCTGCCATCGCCGCAATTCTTGTGCGCAAAATAACCTCGGAGCAGTGGAACTCAGTCTCTGAGGGGGTCTTTAATTGTATCTTTAGAACAATTGAATGGGTGAAGAAGCTCAGGAGCCCCACGCCATGAGGATCCTTCACCGATACATTTTCAGTCTTTTGGTGAAAAATTTTGCCATCGGACTTGCTACGTTCGTATTTCTCTTCCTTATGGTCGATTTCCTTGACCGTATTGATAACATACTCTCTGAGCGCGCTTCTGTCTGGCTGACTATACAGTATTTTGCCTGCAAAGTTCCGATGATCGTAACACTTATGCTTCCTGTGGCGATTATATTCGCGACGTTGTTTACTTTTGGTTTACTTTCTAAAAGCTCGGAGATCACCGCGATGCGGGCAAGCGGTGTAACCCTGCTATGGCTTGCACGCCCTCTAATAATTTTTGGGCTCGGGCTCTCGGTAATCTCACTGTTAATAAATGAGATAATTGTCCCAGCTAGCGAACGTCGTCAGAAAGAGATCTATAATCTCAAAATTCGTCAAAAGGATGCGCGTGGTGGCTACAATCAGAGCGATTTTTGGTGGCGAAGTGGATCGCATTTTTACGCCATCAACCTCTTTAACTCCAAGACAAAATCGATGCAGAACCTCTCCGATTTTGAGCTCAACGGGGAATGGCAGGTCATCCGTAGAACTGATGCCGCTTCTGTTCGCTGGCTTACAGAGGGGCTGGGATGGAGCATGCAGAACGTATCACGTTATCATTTTGAAGCTGATAAAGTACGCGTTGAGAAGCTAGCTGATCTACCGTTACCGATCCCTGAGACTCCCCGCGACTTTTATGAATTTAATGATGATCCATCTACCATGAGCTTTTCGGAGCTTCGAGGTTTTATTGCCAAGCAAACTGCAAATGGCGTGTCGACAAGTCAGTATATTCCAGAGCTTTACGGCAAGCTTGCGTTTCCGCTGATAATCTCCATAACCAGCTTGCTCGTATTGCCGTTTACATTGCTACCCGCGCGTTCTGGGAGTATGGCAGTAAGCTCACTGGCCGCTATCTTCGTTGCGTTTGCGTACTATGCGGTAGATTCGTTTAGCATATCGATGGGACGTGCCGAGCTCTTACCCCCGTGGCTAGCCGCCTGGAGCGCCAATATAGTTATGGGAATCGTGGCGTTTATTCTTAATGCTGGCTCAGAGGCACCTCGCTAACCCGAATATTGCTTAAACGGCAAAATACGAGCTAGATATTTAAGGCGCCGTACGTACTCCGCGCCCCCCAGACTCCGATGTGCGGCTAACATTTACTACATCAATATTTTGCCGGTCTGAGATACGTTGGCAATCAGATACTGCACTCCAAGATCCTCCCCTGAGACCACCACCAACAGCATCAGTACCTGGCCAGCTAGTCACATTAAAATCACCACTACTATCTAATACTCCGTTACCGTGATATCGGCCATTCAAGGCTCGACCTGTGCTATTACCAATAGTGACAGACCTCTCCCATAGATTTCCTGATAAATCCATAACTCCGTAAAAGCCACCACCAGAGGCAACGCGAGTGCTAACCCCTTTAGCAAAGTTCCCTATACGTAACGGCCCCTGAACACTTGCGTGATTGTTATACGCTATATTTGAACCGATTTGGCCACGCTCATCCCGAAGTCCAGGATTATTTATACTAGTTGCCTGTGTGATACTTGTGCTGCCCCAAGCATACTCTCCTGATACCGCCGCAAGAGGGCCTCGAGCGGACTTTTCGTACTCAAGCTCACTCATAGGTCTCAATCCAGACCAGTCAAGATAAGCTAAAAGATCCGCCCACGACAGATAGCTTACCGCTACTCCTCCGTAAGTAGCTCCACCGCCATGATCAGGCAATGTAGCATCGCCACTGATCCAACTCAGATTGTTTCGACGATATAGCGTATCAAGATTTTTACCGGTAGCGTTAGTGATGTCACGTGTGCTTTTTTGCTTATACGGCAACGTATTAACCTAAATTCGGCAGTTGCGGGTCTGAAAACAGCGCATCTGACTAAAATCACTTCGTCTTTTGAATTTTCGGTGTTCACCCTGAGGGTGCCAGGGTTGCGCCTTAAGAACAGTTCAAAATACTTCGTGCTTTAAGCCATCTGCACCATTTTCATCAGCCTTAACTGCCGAATTTAGGATGATGCTTGATTACGAAAAGTGGATGTTTTCCGCATTACTCTGGAGTTCGTTGTCACTCCTGCTGAGATTAGAGACCGGCTATAGTAAATTGCAAAAGCCTTGTCAGTAAACTGGCAAGGCTTTTGCTGGAAATAGCTATGGTGTTTTGCAGAAGGTGCTTGAAGATCCTTGCGGTCAGGAAAAGTCTCTAATCCGCACCCCCGCACCCTACCCAGCCGCTAACTTTCCACCTACGAGCGCCGCCATTTTATTTATAACTATATCCAGCGGGTCATCAGAGTTATCAATCACTATAGCCCCGTCTGCCTGCTTCATAGTGCCAACAGCACTTGAGGCATCACGCTCGTCACGCTCGGCTAACTCTCGCCGTATCTCCTCTAGGGGTGTTTCCTGAGGAGTATCCTTCAACTGCTGGTACCGTCTCGCCGCGCGTACTTCGAGCCGCGCTAGAACAAAAAACTTGACCCGGGCGTTGGGGAATATCACTGTACCCATATCGCGCCCCTCTGCAACCACTCCACCTGGCATGAAGGCATCGCGTTGTAAGGTAAGTAACCGATCCCGCACTCCCTGATGTCGTGCAACCAGGGAGGCGCCGCGCGATATCTCCGCCGAAGATAGCTCTGTACTGTGCACTGCTCCGTCAATCATCACAACACTTGAACGTCCATCATCGTTCCCTAAAGTAAGGGAGTGTTCAGACATCACCCGAGCAACCCGCTCCGCATCGGTACAGTCTATCTTTTCCAGCCTACACAGTAGCGCCACTGCCCTGTAAAGAAGGCCAGAGTTTAAGTGTCCATATCCCAAAAATAAGGCTAATCCCTTGGCCAGAGCACTCTTGCCGGAAGCCCCTAGCCCATCCACTGTGATCACATCTCTAGAATTTGCCATGTAATCCTTAACTCCTACCGCTGCTGGTTTCACTGCCGTCATGTTGTATCAGAAAATCTCTAAGATCCCTTGCCCTATACACTCAACCCCTCGATACTATAAAGGAAATGGCGGCATAGACAATCGTTTAGCGTTTCTGGTGCATCAAATAGGATAAAGGGCTCAATCTTTAATGCGCTCTTTTGTAAAGGTTTTAATCCCTCTACCGATCCTGTGAGAGAGGGAGGAGGAGAAAGGAGCTTCTCGGACGTATGCGTAGGCGACCTCAAGACGAGGACCAGAAGGCGGTCAAGTTTCATCGCTCTCTTAAGTCATCGCAGAGCGATTTAGGCATTGTTTTGTCTGGTGGTGGAGTGCGTGCTGCTTACCAAGCTGGAGCGTTAAAAGCGCTAGCTCAGTTCCTCGAAAACGATCTCAATAAAACCTCAGTCATTCTTGGAAGTAGTATAGGCGCAATTAATGGCCTTGTTTTCTCAGCCTGTCTTAAGCAGGGTGCCAACCACGCTATCTCGACATTGGAAGAGATGTGGCGTGAGCGCAATTTCAATAACACCTTTTCCGGGTCGCGCGCCAAGGCATTCCTCCGTGCACTGCGAATAGCGGCTAAACAGTATATGGATCCCGGCCCACACAGCTCTAATCTTGCCGTCTTCGATCCGGAACCCCTTCGTAACCGAATCGATAGAGAGCTAATCGTCCATGGTGGCTTATCTCCTGAAAATCGTGCCACCACCCTAAAATCAATCGGCGTTATGACTACTCTAGAGGGTGCAACGCGTAAGCCACTCCTATTTTTGAGCTCTCACCACCAACTCACTCATGAAGAGACTCAAGGGGCGAGCTTCGATATATGTTACGTTCCCGAGCTTACCTCAAAGCATGGTTTTGCATCCGCGGCACTGCCATCACTCCTGCCACCAGTAGAGATCGACACCGGCAACGCTACCGTCCGACTTATTGATGGTGGCATCTCTCAAAACATCCCGGTGGATCCAGCGGTGAGATTGGGAGCTCACCGCATTATCATTATAGATATCTCTGGGCGCACCTGGTGGTTTGATCGCTACGGCGAGCCACATGACACCCGCCCAAGCTGGGAGGTTCCCGCAGACGATCACACATTTTGCCTTCGACCACCAGAAACCTTAACGATTAAAAACGCCTCGGCCCTCGGTCCTTTTCTCAAGCAGGCCGTCGGAGCCTCTCGGAAAAGATTCATGGACTCATGCGGTGCGTTGTGGCCTTTCTTTGTTTTGGTAAAGAACAAATTGGGCGAAGATCTCGCATACGAGGTCATGTCGTACGTGGCGCTCGATGAGGAATACCTCAATGCCCTACTCGAAGTAGGCTACCACGACACTATGGCGGTACTACGCGCTCGCGGGTCGACCCTATTTGTTGAAAACGAAGAGGTTGTGACAGAATCGCTCTCTCTGGAACCGATGCCAGCCTAAACACACGGGCTCTCTCGACCCTACAGTATTTCATCCTACAGTGATTAATCCTACAGTGGTGCCCCAAATGAGAACATAGTCTGAACACCACGCTCTCCATCTTGGCGTGCGATCGGATAACCGAACTCGACCCGAATTGGCCCCATTGGCGAGTTCCAGCGTATACCGTATCCCCAGCCCTGCCTAAGCGCATCGATCTCGATTGATTGATTATCATCGAACGCCTGGCCTACATCATAGAAAACAACCCCCTTAAATCCCGCTGAATTAATAAGTGGGAAGATCAGCTCGAGGTTGTTTACGAACTGCTTACTTCCTCCGTATTCACGTCCATTCTCATCTTCAGGGCCGAGTGTTCGGTTGCGGTATCCACGAACCGAATTAATGCCTCCGGGAAAGAACCTACGGAAGAGTGGAAAAGGATCAT
This sequence comes from uncultured Bdellovibrionales bacterium, assembly GCA_964655155.1. Classification (GTDB taxonomy): domain Bacteria; phylum Bdellovibrionota_C; class UBA2361; order UBA2361; family OMII01; genus OMII01. The sequence continues at coordinate 4,305 of CAZZLV010000053.1, read as the reverse complement.
CATTTAAGCTCTCTCCGTAGCCAAAGCTAGTACGGTCAGATACTACAAATTCCCCAAATGAAGTCTCCCAAATAGGGTGAAACCATGAGTTGCGCGCCTCCACGAGATAGAACTCCTGATCTCCACCAAGACCAGCAATCTCAACGCTCAATACCTGTTTCGATCCTTTGGTCGGATTAAGCGGATTGTTGATCGTATTCCGTACCAAGCTGGGAGTTACCGATGAAGACACTGACGTACCGGCGGAGTTCTTGACAAACTGAGAAGCGTAATCCTGCACATCGCTGATGTTGATATGCTGAAACTCGTATTTCATGTTGGCATTAATATCTTGAAAGCTCTCTCCAAACACACGCTCTAGAGGATATCCTAAGGTGCCCGAGCCACCCGCCAACTCTCGCCTAAAATCGTTGTATCTTCTGGTTGTTCTAAATCCATCGATTCCTCCTGAGACCCAGGTATCGTTTATTCGCGGGTCATCGATCGAAAGAATCTGATTTGTTACCTGCGAACCAAAGTCGAGGTTCAAGTTCAATTTACGGCCTGTTCCAAACAGATTGTTCTCAGACACCCTTGTATTAAAGAGGGAGCCATTCGCTGTTGAATATCCAGCTCCAGCGCTAAAGCTACCCGTCGTGGCCTCCTTGACCATCACGTCCAGATCAACTGCGGCTGGGTCTGTGGTTGCCTTGTTAGTAATACTAACTTCATCGAAGGCACCTAGTCGTTGCAGGAGGGTCTGACTGCGCTTAATCTTCGAGCCGGAATAAGTCTCCTGCTCTCCGATCGTGAGCCAGCGGCGTATTACATGGTCGTAGGTCTTTTCGTTGCCGTTAATGGCGATATTGTTTATGCGTACCTTCTGCCCCTGAGTGCTGGTAAAATCGATATCTACCGTACCATCTTCTCGATTCATAAGAGTGTTAGGCACCACGTTAGCAAATGCGTACCCCTGATCAGCAAACCTGTCAGTAATCGCGAAGATATCTTCGCGCACCTGTGAAGCATTAAAAACATCTCCCGTCTCGCTCTTTATATCTTTGAGCGTTTTGTCAGCCGATGCATCAACGAGATCTCCACTCGCCTTGACCTTGCCGATCCGGTACTCCTTACCTTCACTAACATCGAAGGTAACGTAGAGTCCATCTTCTCGCTTTTCGACTGAAGCTTCGCCAACCTGGCCATCAAGACGACCATGATCCATTAGATATTGTCGCAGCACCTGCTTGTCCGCATCCATCATCTCTTGATTGACTCTTCCGGTTCCGAACAACCAAGAGTTCCACCATTTATAAGTTTTAATGTTCATCTCCTCTGACATGTGATCGGGATCAAGGTCCTTTACACCGTGGATAGCTACCTCTCTGACGCGATAACGTTTCCCCTCTGTTACAGTGAAGGTAAGATCGATCTCGTTGTCACCCACGGGAACTGTTGAATACTCGAGCGCAGCATCATAAAATCCCTGCCCCTGGTAATAGCTAGAAGCCTTGCGGATCAGCGCCTGCAGCTTACTCTTGTCGACGAACCTCTTGCCCTCAATTTTTAAAACCTCGGCCAAATCGCTCTCGGACACCGCATCGTTGCCCTTGATGAATATTTTCCGCGCTACTGGCTTCTCCGCAACAACGTATCGCAGCACTGCCCGGCCGCCAGAACTCGAAGCAAGTGAAACTGAGACCTGATCGAAGAACCCGGAGTTGTACAACGTTTTTACATCATTATTAACCTGAGCACTGGTAACTGTTCCAGATGTTGCCGATAGCTGCGCCTTTATCGCCGCTGGGTCAATCCGGCGATGCCCCTCTATTTCAACCCCGGTAATCGAGTATGCCTCCTGTGCGAAGACAACTCCGGCTCGGCCCAGCGAAATTATCAACGCTGCTCCGGCAGCTAACAGCACTCTAATACGCATCTTGAATTACCATCCGTGAGCAACTGCCTACTTAGCAACCGAGACAAGCTTGCCGCCCGGCATCATTTCCACCACTAGATCCATACTTCGAGCCAATTCCTGATTGTGCGTGACAACAATCAGGGTGTTGCCGAGCTCTCTATTCAGCTCAAGAACGATACTCTGTACTTCAGCAGCTGTCGATACGTCGAGGTTGCCCGTTGGCTCATCCGCAAGCACCACACGTGGCTTAGCTATTAATGCTCTGGCTATTGCTACTCGCTGCTGCTCACCTCCCGAAAGTTGCGACGGTCGGTGACTAATCCTAGACTTCAGCCCAATTCGATCTAAAAGCCCTGCCGCTATCTCTAACGCCTCTTCATCCTTGACGCCTGAAATTGCAAGTGGCATCGCTACATTCTCAAGAGCCGAAAACTCCGGCAATAGGTGATGAAACTGAAAGATGAACCCTACTTTACGCGCCCGAAAAGATGCCCTCTGATCCGATGAGAGCGCGCTAACTTCAATCTCGTCATAAAACACTCGACCCAAGGTAGGGACGTCGAGCCCGCCGAGCAGATGCATCAGAGTTGATTTTCCTATCCCCGATCTACCGATAATTGCTACTGCCCCCTGCGCCGGGAAGGTAAAGCTCAGGTCTCTGATGACCGTAAGTTCACGATCCGCGTCCTGATAACTCTTGGTCAATCCCTCTAAGCGAATCTGCATGCTATTAAACTCTTAAACCTAAAAAGAGCAGTTGCGGGCCCCAAAATGGCGCATCTGGTTAAAATAACTTCGGCTTTTGAATTTTCGGTGCTCACCCTGACGGTGCCAGGGTTGAGCCTCCGAAAAGTTCAAAATCCATCGTTCTTTTTACCACCTGCACCATTTTAGTCCACCTTAACTGCTCTTTTTAGGTTAAAACCAAACTCCCTGGGATCGCACCTAGTCGTACCGTAGCACATCACTCGGTTCAAGCTGCGCCGCCCTCCAAGCTGGGTACATCGTGGCAAAGAAGCATATACAAAAAGCCGCTACACCTACCATCAGAAAATTTAAGGGATCGATATAAATCGGTAATGAGGACATCTGAAAGATGCGCTCATCAATTGGGAAGCCAAACTTCTTCAGGCCGACACATCCGGCGAATCCTAGTACGAGCCCTAGTACAGTTCCTAGAGCACCGATAACACCTCCCTGTATCCGAAAGATCCACGAGACCATCTTAGAAGAGGCCCCCATAGTTTTCATGATTGCTATATCCTTTCGCTTCTCTAGAACAATCATGATCAAGGTAGTTATGATCGAAAAGCTCGCCATCACGATAATAAGTAAGAGCACTATAAAATACACCCTCTTCTCTAGTTGAATCGCTTCCCACAACGGTCGATTAGTATCAGTCCAATCACGGACTGCCAGCCCAGAATCTGGGCCACCAAGGCTGGCATGAATCTGCTCAGAGATCGCCGCAGAACGATTTATGTCATCGACTCTGACTTCCAGCCCCGATACTCCGGCCCCGAGGCCAAAAAATCTCTGGGCCTCGCCAAGTTCGACGTAAGCTACGCCATTCTCGTACTCAACCAATCCTGAGCTGTAAAGCCCTACAACTACAAACCGGCGAAAACTCGGCACAAGCCCAAAAGGTGTGGAACTAACCTGCGGTGAAAGAATTGAAACTGGAGTACCGACAAAGACTCCTAGAGACCTCGCTAAAGACTTTCCGATCACAATGCCCGGTATACGTGCCTCCTCTTCATCCCCAGCTGCATTAAGAACGGTTATAGGAGGTGGAGCGAAAAGAGCACCTAAAGACTGGCTATCTTTGAGGTAGGTCTGAACTTGGTCTGCCGAAGCGGTATTGGGCAGGATACCACGTACGAGCAATCCCGATGACCTCGACTCAGACCTAACCAGCACCTGATTGTATGTAAATGGAGACACCGACTTAATCCCAGACAATGAAGAGACCTGTTTAACTATTTCCTGCCAACCCTCTATCCGCCCCCCTGACCGGTTGCTAATGACGATGTGGCTATCGGTTCCTACGATCTTCTCCCGAAGCTCGTGCTCAAAACCCGTCATAACAGCCATAACGATGTTCAAAACCATCACGCCAATGGCAACGCCGAGGATTGAAATAATAGTGATAATAGAGATAAAGGCTTCTGCTCGTTTACTCCAAAGGTATCGCAGAGCAATTTTTTTTGAGAAAGCCAGGTCGGACATTAGGTATTACGATACCGATCTCCACTAACGCCGTCAATCGATTCAAAAAAATGTTCAAATACTGATTTTACTCCAAATTTGACTGGCCCGTATTTTTTACGAAGCGCCGAGTAGACCAGGGGGTTTTCACCCCTAGTCCCTCACAGAACCGTACGTGATACTCTCGCATCATACGGCTC
>CAZZLV010000052.1:0-11640 GCA_964655155.1 uncultured Bdellovibrionales bacterium | reverse complement strand
TAGATCGGGTACGTTCACGTTTACGTGCACGAGCACGTTCACGTTTACGTGCACGTTCACGTTTACGAGCACGTTCACGTTTACGTTTACGTGCACGAGCACGTTCACGCGGAAATACGTGATTTATCACTCAAAACAATGGGTTATGACCCATCAGCAGCCATCGGCACCCACTCGATTCCGCGATGAGCCACTTTGTTTTTGAATTTTTGGTGCTCACCATGACGGTGCCAGTGTTGCGCCTTGAGAAAAGTTCAAAATACTTCATGCTTTTAGCCATCTGCGCCATTTTCATCCTCCTTAACTGCCAAATTTAAGTTTAAACCGGCGAGTAGTTACGGATTATTTTTAGCATTGCCGAGCACGCTTTAGGTTGGTTAGGCTTTTAGCATAAAAACTGCAGTTGCTGGTGTGAAAATGGCACATCTGCCCAAACTCACTTTGTATTTTGAATTTTCGGTGCTCACTCTGACGATACCAGGGTTGCGCCTTACGAAAAGTTCAAAATACTTGGTGCTTTTGAGCACCTGCGCCATTTTCATCCTCCTTAACTGCCGTTTTTAAGTTTAGAGATTACAGGCATTAACTGCATATCAAAGTATGCTAGGGGTGCCTTTTTTTTGAGGGATTAAATTACTATGAATATTATACGTGCTGCTGTAGCAGCTACAGGACTACTCGGGGCAGCGCTCATGTCATCAAGCGCATACGCTGATAATCACGACCTAGCAAGCAACCTGTATCTCAAACCAGAGATCGCCTACGTGCTTCCTGCTGATGGTGATGTGGATGATACGGTATTCCTTGGCGCAAGAGTTGGCTACCAGCTCGATGACAACTGGGCTACAGAGCTTGAGTCAGGCTGGATGGAGTACGGATGGGATGCTTCAGATACTCAAAAGAACCTGGACATCACAACGATACCGGTGCTGGCGAACCTGCGCTACGGTCAGCGTTGCAGCGATCAAGAGATGGGCTGGTACACTTACAGCGGTCTCGGTTGGGCATTTAACGATCTTGATAACAATACTGCAGAGATGCGTGCAGATGGTTCATTTGCATGGCAGATCGGTGCTGGTATCGAATACCCAATTGCTGCCGGCCTTGATCTATTCCTAGATCTACGCTACCTCTGGAATCGTTCGAATATCGACATTCCAAACGGCGCTACGCGCACAGCTCCCGATGACGCAGTACTCTCTTCAGTGCTCTTTACTACTGGGGTAAAGTTCTAGGTAACTAACCCGAATATTGCACGAAAGTGCAAGATTTGGGCGAGCAAGTGCAAGGAAGCACTTGCAAATTCCGAAGCGCAGCGGAGGAATTTGGAGCCTACAGTTTGTGTGGGCACTATGGGTCCCACACAAACTGTAGGCGATGAGGAAAAAGGCCATGGATAGCCTTTTTCCGAGCATTTTTCACGGCGAGCGCGGCGAGCTTCGTGAAAAATACGGACTAGGGCAAAAATACGCTTTGGCGTTGTTTTGCCCCTTAGGCTTTAGCGCACTTATATTGTACCAAGCCTGAGCCATTTTTTTTTACAAATGAATCAGGCTTGGTTAATCCTAAAAACGGCAGTTGCGGGTCTGAAAATGGCGCAACTTCAGAATTTAGGATTAATGTTCCCCCTCCTCTGTGAGCTACAATTACCCACTATTTTTCTTAGCGATCCCTCGCTTAGCGTTTATCTCCTCAAGCACTCGTTCAACACACTCCTCAACCGACACGGTTGTTGTATCGAAATTTAGCTCTGGCGATTCCGGCGGCTCATATGGGGATGAAACACCAGTAAACTCTTCTATCTCTCCACTGCGAGCCTTACGGTAGAGTCCGTGCGGATCGCGCTTTTCACACTCTGCGAGTGGGGTGCTCAGATACACCTCTATGAAACTCTCGGTTCCGACGATCTCTCTGGCTCTATCACGATCGATCTGCATCGGCGAGATAAGTGAGCAGATAACCGATACCCCTGCATCGTTAAATAGCTTAGCAACCTCTGCGGCTCGGCGTATATTTTCTCGGCGGTCGTCCTTGCTGAAACCCAGATTATTATTCAGGCCGAGGCGCAGATTATCACCATCAAGCCGATAAACTGGCCGATTTGCAGAAAAAAGACGCGCCTCAAGAGCCTTTGCGATTGTGGATTTTCCTGAACCGCTTAGGCCAGTACACCAAATCGTTACAGCGCTATACCCTATACGCGCCTCGCGCACTGCCCTATTGATCTCACTCTCTTCTCTGTGCAGGTTTGCTGCAAGTATCGTCGTACTTGACGACCCTCCTGCGTGGTTACGCCGAGCTTCATCTTGCTGGCGATCGATTATCATACCAGCGGCAACCGTCTGAAACGAATCTTCATCGACGAGGATAAAATTACCGGTGGCTCGGTTGCGATCATATGGATCAACAAAGAGATCCTGCTTAGTTGTCAACGATATGCGCCCGATCTCGTTTAACGCAAGTGGCTGCCCACCTTCACGGTGAAGTGTATTGACGTTGATGCGGTAGTGAATCTTGGTGATAAAGCTCTTGGTCTGACGCGACGTATGCATGACTATATACGAGCGGCTCGGATTCATCTGAGCCTCAGACATCCACACTAGCATCGCTTCACATTCTCGCCGTATGTGCGGCACGTTGTGAGCACGGACGATCATATCTCCACGCGATATATCGATCTCATCCTCAAGTGTGATGGCGACCGAGAGCGGAGCAGCGGCTTCTGTGAGGCTACGCTTTGCTGGATCACTATCCATATAGTCGATCGAGCGCACCTTCGAGCGACGCAGCGATGGTAGCGCCAGCACCTCTTCGCCTACAGCGATACTGCCCGAACGGATTTGACCAGCGTATCCACGGTAGTTTTGATCCGGTCGTATTACGTGCTGCACCGGGAATCTAAAGTCTACCTGATTGCGGTCGCCTGCCACGTAAATGCTCTCAAGATACTCCATGACAGTTTCGCCTGAGTACCATCCCATACTTTTGCTTGAATGAACTATACAGTCGCCTTTAAGCGCCGATACTGGTATGAACTTAATCTCTCTAACATTAAGCTTTGCCGCAAATTCTGTGTATTCTTGAGTGATCGTCTCAAAAACGCTCTGCTTATATTCGACCAGATCCATCTTGTTCACACAGACCAAGAGCCGCGGAACACCAAGTAGTGAAGCTATAAATGAGTGGCGCTTTGTCTGTGTTAAAACCCCTTTGCGTGCATCAATAAGGATAATAGTCAGATCAGCCGTTGATGCTCCGGTTGCCATGTTTCGCGTGTACTGCTCGTGGCCCGGAGTATCAGCTAAAATAAATCGACGTTTAGGGGTTGAAAAGTAACGATAAGCTACATCTATCGTTATACCTTGTTCCTGCTCTGCTTTGAGTCCATCAGTAAGCAGCGAGAGATCAATCGCATCAGACCCCCGATTCAAGGCTTTCTTCTCAAGAGCTGCGATGTGATCGTCATACACATTCTTTGAGTCGTGTAGCAATCTACCGATTAGCGTTGATTTACCATCATCAACGCTACCCGCAGTGGAGAATCGCAAGAGGCTCGCTCGCTCACTCTGTACGAGCATATCCCGCACCTCAGCATCACTAAGCAGGGCTGCTTGTGGTGATTTATTTTCTACGACAGCCCCGGAAATAACTGCCAAACTGCGAAGTGTCATTAAAAGTACCCCTCCCGCTTCTTGGTCTCCATAGAGCCCTCTGCATCGTGATCGATTACTCGCGTTGCGCGCTCTGATGTGCGCGCCACCATCATTTCAGCAACGATCGCTTCGAGGGTAGTTGCCGATGAGCGGATAGCCCCCGTGCACGGTGTACATCCGAGGCTACGAAAGCGGCACTGCACATCCTGCGGAACCTCTCCGGCAAAAAGCCTCGCAGCCTCATCAACCGGAATAAGATTATCTCCTCGCACAACAACTGGACGTGATTTAGCAAAGTACAAGGGAACGATCGGGATCTCTTCAAGGAGGATATAATGCCAGATATCTAGCTCTGTCCAATTCGACAAAGGAAAAACCCGAATAGACTCACCCTTCTTTATCTTACCGTTATATTGACTCCAGAGCTCAGGACGCTGGTTCTTAGGATCCCACTGTCCAAATTGATCTCTAAATGAAAATACGCGCTCCTTTGCGCGCGATTTCTCCTCATCGCGCCGAGCGCCGCCGATCGCCGCATCAAATTCATAACTCCTTAAACCATCGAGTAAGGCTTTTGTCTTAAGATATCCACAACAAGCCTGCGTTCCTAGTTCGTAAGGATTGGCGTTGTTGGCTATCGCCTCCTCATTGCGGTAGACGTGGAGCGTTATCCCAAGCTCCTTGGTAAAGCGATCGCGAAACGAGTACATCTCCTTAAACTTGTAGCCGGTGTCGATATGGAGAAACGGAAAGGGAATCTTACCGGGATAGAAAGCCTTCTGCGCTAACCGAACGAGACACGAAGAATCCTTACCCACTGAGTACAAGAGAACCGGGCGCTCAAACTGCGCAGCGACCTCGCGCATGATATAGATGCTCTCAGCCTCAAGCTGACGTAGATGATTTACGGTAGGTGGTTTTACGGACATAGCACTAAGTTTTATCCCTGACACAATAGAGACACAAGATTAGCGCTGCCATCGGCTAAAAAAGCCCCAAAATAACGCCGTTATGCAAATAAACGGGCCTGTGGATTATCCTAAATTCGGCAGTTAAGGAGAACGAAAATGGCGCAGATAGCTAAAAGCACACGGGATTTTGAACTTTTCGGAGGCGCAACCCTGGCACCGTCAGAGTAAGCGCCGAAAATTCAAAAGACAAAGTGATTTTAGCCAGATGCGCCGTTTTCGGGCCCGCAACTGCCGAATTTAGGTTTAAGGGTTGCGCTTCATACCCTATCGCCTGTAAACAAGGAAGCCTCATCTTAGCAATTTGTAAAGCGGCCGATCCGGGTCTGCGCGTCTAGTTATATAGTATGAACAAGCGGCTTGTAATTGTAGAATCCCCCACCAAGGCTCGAACGATTGAGAGGTTTTTACCTAAAGATTTCGAGGTGTTAGCATCGTATGGGCACGTTCGCGACCTGCCTAACAACGCCGCAGAGATCCCAGCGGAAGTAAAGAAGCAAAAGTGGGCGCGTCTCGGGGTTAACGTTGATAATGACTTTAATCCACTCTACATAGTACCCTCCGACAAAGAGAAACGGGTTAATGAGCTTAAGAGAGCACTAAAAAACGCCTCGGAAGTTTACCTCGCAACCGACGAAGACCGCGAAGGGGAATCAATTAGCTGGCACCTGCTCTCCGTTCTTGAGCCGAAGGTGCCGGTAAAGCGTCTCGTATTCCACGAGATCACCAAAAAGGCTATCGAGGAGAGTTTGCGGCACGCACGCTCAATCGACGAAAATCTGGTTAAAGCACAAGAGACCCGCAGAATTATTGATCGGCTCTATGGATACTCAGTCAGCCCACTACTGTGGAAGAAGATGGTGCCACGACTAAGCGCTGGTCGAGTTCAGAGCGTGGCGATCCGCTTGCTTGTACAACGCGAACGTGAGCGCGCACAGTTTCACTCGGCAGATTACTGGGATCTAAAAGCGATCTTCGTTTCACCGACACAAATCGACATTCCGTTTGAAGCACAACTTACTTACGTCAACGGCAAGCGCGTTGCTGACGGAAAAGATTTTAACCCTGATACCGGCAAGCTCTTGCCTAAGAGCGATATCGTCTTACTTGATGAGGCGGCAGCTACAAAGCTCTCTGATGAGTTGGTTAAAGCCCAGCCGAAAGTTACTGAGGTGGAGAGCAAGCCATTCAGTCAAAAACCCTACGCACCTTTTACAACCAGCACTCTACAGCAGGAAGCTAATAGAAAATTAAGCTTCGGTGCCAAGCGCACAATGGCAGTAGCGCAGACACTTTACGAAAACGGATTTATCACTTACATGCGTACCGATTCAACTACATTGTCGGATGAGGCGCTTACCGCCGCACGAAACCTGATCGCTCGCGAATTTGGTCAGGAATACCTCTACGGTCAACCACGGATCTACAAAACCAAGGTTAAAAACGCCCAAGAAGCCCACGAAGCTATCCGCCCTGCTGGAGCTGAATTTACTCATCCTAGCGTCGTCAAAGAGAGATTGGGCCTTGAAGCTGTGCGGCTTTATGAACTTATTTGGAAACGCACATTAGCTTCACAGATGCGCGATGCTGAGGGCACGCGAGTTGGCGTATCAATCGACGTAGCTAGCGCAACTTTTCGAGCATCAGGTAAAACGATCTCGTTTCCCGGCTTCTTACGAGCCTATGTTGAGGGTTCTGATGATCCTGAGGGTGATTTGGCCGATCAGGATCGCAACTTGCCACCACTGAAACCTGGTCAGGTAGTGCACGCAGATAAATACGATGTGCTCAAGCACACTACACAACCGCCAGCACGTTATACAGAAGGTAGTTTGATTAAAGAGCTTGAGCGTCTAGGTATCGGGAGACCCAGCACCTGGGCAACAATCGTGGATGTTGTGCTCTCGCGTGACTATGCTTTTAAAAAGGGATCGGCGCTAGTCCCAAGCTTTCTAGCAATCGGAGTCACCGGTCTGCTTGAGGGATACTTTTCGCACCTTGTTGACTATGAATTTACAGCAAAACTAGAGGACGATCTCGATTCAATCTCGCGCGGAGAGCTTGATAACATCGAGAAGCTACGCGCATTCTACTTTGGCGATACGAGTTCCCTAAAAGGGCTTAAAGACCTCGTCTCAGATGGTGAACAGCGGATCGATCCGCGTGAGGTGTGCGGAATACCTCTTGGCACTGACTCGCAAGGTAAGAACGTAGAGGTGCGTATTGGCCGCTACGGGCCATTCCTGTCGAACGGCGAAGCCCGCGCAAGCCTTCCGGAATCAGTTCCATTTGATGAGCTGACACCAGAGATAGCTGAGAAGCTGCTTGCTGAGGCAGCAAAAGGCCCAGAGGCGCTTGGGGCAGATCCAGCAACTAATCTTCCAGTTTATCTAAAGAAAGGTCGCTTTGGTCCTTACATTCAGTTAGGTGAATCAGGCGAGGGAGAAACAAAACCTAAGATGGCATCGCTACTTCCAGGCATGGCTCCAGATACAGTAACACTTGATGTAGCTCTGAAGCTATTAGCGTTTCCAAAGCAGCTAGGAATTCATCCCGAGAACTCAACTGAGATCCTAGTCGCAAACGGTCGTTTCGGTCCATACGTCAAGTGCGGCTCTGAGAGTAGATCGATCCCAGCCGATGAATCACCTCTCGACCTTACCCTGGAGCGTGCGCTTGAGTTACTTAAGCAACCGCGGACAAACGCACGTGCCAGCAGTCAGCCTAAGACACTAAAAGAGATCGGGAAGCATCCTGACTCTAACGCCGCGATCCAAATCAAAAGTGGGCGCTATGGCCCTTATGTCACCGACGGGACAACCAATGCCTCGCTTCAACAGGGGGCAGACCCTGATGCACTTACACTCGATGAGGCTGTTGCTCTCTTAAAAGCGCGAGCCGAGCGCGGCCCAGCCAAAAAACGTCCCCGCTCCAGACGAGCCCCTGTTACCAAGGATAAAAGTACTTCTGAGCGAACCAAGAAAAAGTCTCGCGCGCGCAAGACATCTGGATAATTATCCTAAAGTCAGCAGTTAAGTAGGGTGAAAATGGTGCAGATGCTCAAAAGCGTTTGGTATTTTTAACTTTTTTGAAGCTTAGGCATGGGCAACATCAGAGTAAGCACTGAAAATTCGGGGGAACAGGTGATTTCGGCAGATGCGTGATTTTCAGATCCATACCTGCTGTCTAAAGGCTGAATATAAACCTAAATTCGGCAGTTGCGGGACCGGAAACGGCACATCTGGCTAAAATCACTGCGGCTTTTGAATTTCCGATGCTCACCCTGACGGTGCCAGGGTTGCGCCTCCGAAAAGTTCAAAATCCTTTGTGCTTTTAGCCATCTGCACCATTTTCGTTCTCCTTAACTGCCGAATTTAGGATAAATTAGTATTTTTCATTCTACAAACGGCAGGGGGATAAAAATGGCGCAGGCGCCCAAAAGCACGAGGTATTTTTAATTTTTCTTAAGGCGCAACCCTGGCACCGCCAGAGTGAGCACCGAAAATTCAAAATACAAGGTGATTTTGGGCAGATGCGCTATTTTCAGACCCGCAACTGCTGTTTTTAGGTTCATACCCACCACCGATAAATTGAGTTTGAAATTAAGTAATTTTTACCAGGCGCTCCGTATGCGAATAGTGCAAACATTACGAATACTGAAAGTAATTGCGGCTCTCTCGATATGCACTGGCTTTTCATATTTAGCGTTTCATCGTGGAATACAATTCAGAGAGTATAGAATCGGCGACGCTCCATCTGAGAATCAAGCGGTAAACGACGCCGCTAGCATTGTCCGTGGCGAGCATAGATATGGAATAGTTTCCTATACACATTATCCCAATGGCCCATCATATATGCTACTCCTACCGATGAAGTTGGGAGTTTTTGACCGAACAGCACTGCGAGTCGTTCCGATCTTTTTTTCATCAACTTGCGTTTTCATTCTTGTTTTTGGCCTGCTGATACATCACACCACAACAATTATCCGGATCTTAACTTTATGCGCAGCAGCTTCCTTTTTTTGGCAGCCTAGCGTCCTAGAGTGGATGGGCTCGCTCCACGAACATGGATATGTTCTGGCTTTATGCTTCGCCGCCGCGGGGCTCGGCTTGATTCCGCAGGTCTCCCGTTTTGTTTTCTGTGTGCTGGCGTTTATTAGTGGGTGGATGGGCTACGATCTTACCTTTGCTTTTATTATGTCTGTGCTAGGGTGTCGTTGGTTGATGTATCGGCGGCTGGGCTGGGATGCTCGTAGCGCCTTACGTGCGATGATATTGGACGGCATCTACACCGGCACCGGAACTGCCCTAGCAATCGGCGGTCATTTTCTGCAGAACGCATATTTTTTTGGCTCCTATAAAGCTGCTTTCAATGATTTATTTGGTAGCGCTGCCGCCAGAGCGGGACTCGATATCGCAAAGGACATTAATATTGGATATTACAATTTTATTCAGGCCTCAGCTACATCCCCGATTCCATCCCGCTGGCACTTACTAATTGGTTTAGCTCAAGAATTTGCCTCTCCTGTTTTTCTGAACACTAAAATTATGATTAGGTGCTTGGGTGCGCCTGCTTCTGTATTTGCAATATCCAGTTTGTTTGGAATGGCTCTTGGTCGAATATCAACTAATCAAATCCAAAGATGGTCATGGACTTTGGGATTTATGATAATTATCTCCGCGCTTGCTGGAACAAGCTGGACAATTCTTATGCCACGACACGCATTTTTTCACTTTTTCTTTTTACCGCGACATTTTTTTGTCTCGGCAATATTATTGTTACTTGCTCTTAGCTCACTGGCGGACACAGCGCTAGTAGCACTAAGAAAAAACGGCAAATGCTAGTAAGACTGCTTATCCCTCGGACTGATAGTGATGTTAGCTAATGCTTCACTATCTGAAATCGGTCTCTCTTGAAATAGCGCCGTAATACAGAGATTTCTTCCGCGGCACGGTGGGCTTTCAGCCACATGAATGCAGGGCGAGCATATTAGAGGGGTGTATCTAATTGTCTCTGAATATGCCTCGATCGGGACCAAGAGAGTTGCTGGGTCTGTGGGGCCCCAAAATGATGTGCATGGCACCTTCATCAAACGGGCAAAATGATTTAAACCAGAATCGATTGTATAAAAATGTGCGCAGCTCCCAAGAATTCGCAGCGATTCTTCTAGTGAGTGCATCCCGCACAAGTTTTCTATTTCTATATTGGGAAGCTGCATTCTTAGCCTCCTTCCTATTTCCTCGGACAACTCCCAATCCCCTTTTACTCCTAGAAATAACAGCCTATTAGCGCTCTCAATCCGCTGCTCCTTTTCTAGAACTCGCACCCACTGATTGGCATCCAGTTGCCTAACACGCCCTAGGTCAGAACAGCCGACACCAATTGCTATACTTAAATCCGTAGATCTTTCGATCTTTAACTTCTGCTTAAGATGCTCTTCACATTCAACGTTGTTAGCACACCTGGCTCCAACAATCGCAGCAAGTTGCTCAAATAAAATAGGGCGCGGAGCCCTTGGATTAAAAAATACAAGATGCGTATAGAGGTACTCACGAAGAAAGAAGTCGTTCGTAAAAAAACCTATTCGATTACGCGCACATGTAAAGAGACCAAAACAGGTGCTGAGCTTGCTATGCGCCTCTAGATCAATGAGAACATCAACTCTAAATATTTCAATTAAAGCTCTAAAGGCACTTCCTAACAACGACAAGATGGAACTGCTGTTGATTAGGATCACTGAATCAAAAAGACCGATGGCTCTGGCAAAATGAACAGTTGCAGGAGTAGTTACCGCAATCAGCCGACTATTAGGAAAGCTTTTGCGCAATCCAAGCAACATCGGCATCGCAAGTGCAAAATTACCACCACCGAGCAACTTCATAACAACTATGGTCTTATTTGAGTCAAATGAGTGCTTACGGCACAGGATAACGCCGGAAAGTCTAGCTATAGGAGCGAGAATTATAGTTAGTGCTAGCCCTAAAAACCAGTCGATTTTTTGCAGGGTCTGCATTCTCATCGATCTCTAGCTCCTCTTGAATGCCACAAACAACAACTCGCCACTGGGAAGTCTAACATGGCAGCCCCTAGCAAACTTAGGGGTGATTATGTCGATAACTCGACCTATCGCTCTCAATGGTAGCGGCCCAAATTGTCTTAGAACCGCGATAATGTAACCAACTGGCAGTGGCTTGGCTAATGACGAGCACTCTTGTAGCTCAAGCTCTGCCTCGATCGCAAAGCTACTTAGTGCTTTCTTCGATGGATATGTTAAATGTTCAACCTTGTAGTGTGGCCACACTGGTCCCAATAGCTTACGGTACCATGAAGCAGCATCTGGAGTTGTCAGAATCAGACGCCCGCCCTTCTTTAGTCTTGTCCTGACTAATTCAGCCATAACTAGCGTAGGATGTCGCAAGTGCTCGATCAGATCCATCCCAACAATTGCATCATATAGCTCTGGCGACGTTGAGTTAAGCCAATCCTCAACTAGCTTGCGGTGCACCGCAACCCTATCAGGCGCAAATCTTGTTTCCTCTGCTTGTGGTTCGACTAAAGTCACGTGAGCATTAGGCAAACTTTGCAGCACCTCACTTGCAAAGAAACCTTCACCTCCACCGATATCTAAAATTCTTGCTGTATCAGGAAGTGGAGACAGTTTTGAGAGAATTAATTGACAGAGACGCTTCTTGGGCTCGGCAATATTTCCTTGACGCATTTGGAAGTAATCAGAGTATTCCTTAGCAAGCCAATCGTCACTTGGTTGAGGAGAGAGAAGCTCAGACTTACATTCACTACAGCCCCATAGGTGTAGCGTCTCATCACCCCACCTTTGAAATTCTCTTATAATGTTGCACTTAGATTTGCAGTATGAGCAATTTGTCATTTTTGGGCAGCCTGTTTATAACGTTCCGGTACAAGTCTTTTGACTCTATAAAAATCGTAAAGACTAGGCAAATTAAGCTTTGGCTCATCGCGGAATCGAGTGGGTGCCGATGGCTGCTGATGGGTCATAACCC
>CAZZLV010000051.1:0-11672 GCA_964655155.1 uncultured Bdellovibrionales bacterium | reverse complement strand
CCTCCGAAAAGTTCAAAATACTTCGTGCTTTTAGCCATCTGCACCATTTTCATCCGCCTTAACTGCCGAATTTGGGATTATCCTAAATTCGGCAGTTGCGGGTCTGAAAATGGCGCACCTGACTAAAATCACTTCGTCTTTTGAAGTTTCGGTGATCACCCTGACGGTGCCAGAATTACGCCTCCGAAAAATTCAAAATACTTCGTGCTTTAGCCATCTGCACCATTTTCATCCGCCTTAACTGCCGAATTTAGGATTATAAATACTGCTTATTTGCCGCAATACCTCGGAAACTTCGTCAAAACTTAAGGTCTGAGCCGCATCTGATTTAGCTTCCTCTGGTGATTGATGAACCTCTAAAAGTGTGCCATCAGCTCCAGCAACTACTCCAGCCAGCGCCATCTGGGCTACATAGCGCCGCACCCCTACCCCGTGCGATGGATCAACTATTACCGGCAGGTGGGATTTATCTTTAAGGTACGGTACGGCATTCAAGTCGAGCACATTACGATAGGCCTTCTCAAATGTACGGATACCGCGCTCGCACAAGAGAATCCTCTCATTTCCATTTGAAAAGATATATTCAGCTGATTGTAGTAACTCCTCAAGCGTTCCTGACATGCCACGCTTTAGTAGAACCGGCTTATCAACCTTACCAAGCGCATCAAGCAGGGTGAAGTTCTGTGAATTGCGCGCCCCAACCTGAAACATATCTACATATGGATACATCGATTCAATTTGGCTAGAGTCGAGCACCTCGGTGACAATCTTCATTCCATACTCACGGGCGTACCCCGACCACATCTGCAACCCTGATAACCCCATTCCGCGAAAAGAGTACGGTGAACTTCTCGGCTTAAAAACCCCGCCACGCATAATCTTAACCCCAAGTGTGCGCAGATGTTCGATATCTGTTCGCACTTGATCCTCACCCTCAATTGAACACGGCCCTGCCATCACCTGGTGACTACCGCCACCGATCGTTACACCATCTCCGAGATCGATTACCGTAGGCTTGACCTTCCACTGACGTGAAACTAATTGATATGCGTCACGCACGTAGTGCACATCAGACACTCCAGGCATGTGTCCGATTAAACGGATATCGAACTCGTTACCCCCTAGCGCTACTATGTAACGCCCCGCCTGAGTCTTTACAATACTCGCTGTAGCTCCAAAGCTACTAAGCTTTGAACTGAGAGCTTTAATCTGCTCATCGCTTGCGGTATTTTTAACGGTAACGATCATAGTCTCACCTTATACTTGCAATGAACCGACCTATGTTTTGTGAACTCGCTAGATCGCTTAAGTCTGAATCCTTATCTGAGGCCGGGAGGTTTGCGAGTGCCTGCAAAAATGCACTGCCGATAATCGCCCCCTGAGTCGAGGTTGTAACGGCATCAAAACTCTGCCGATCACGCACTCCAAATCCAACAAATAGCGGCCTACTGAGGCGCATCTGAGCAACTCGCTGAAAAAACACTTCGCGATCACTTGCTCCGGAACCGCTACACACAGAGATGCTACCACCGGTAACTGCATCTGATGATAACAGGTATAGAAATGCTGGCGATTCAGCATCAAAGGCCCGTATACGCTCAGGTTCCGTACGAGTCGTTACCAGAAACACCGGTCGCACTCTTTGCTCTGCAAACAAAGCCTTGTAACGCCTCTGATACTGCTCAAACGGCAGGTCTGGTATAATCGCTGCATCAACTCCGCAGGCAGCAGCATCACGCAAAAAGCGCTCGAAGCCATACTGCTCAACTGGATTGAGGTAGCCCATCAATGCAATCGGTATATCGGTATGCTGACGCGCCTCGCGTAGCTGTTTAAAGAGCACCGATAGGGTCATACCATTTTCTATGGCTACTCGGTTACTCTCTTGTATCGTCGGCCCATCAGCTACCGGATCAGAGAAAGGGAAACCTATCTCAACCATATCAACTCCGCTTGCTGTAAGCTCGCGCAACACGGGCACAGTATCGCTCAATCTTGGGTAGCCCGCTGTATAAAAGATCGATAACGCGCGTTTATTGGGCAATCGTGCGAATCTATCGGGTGTTTCCTTCTCTATAGTCATAGTCATACTAGTCCATATTTTTTACGAAGCTCGCCGTTAAAAATGCTCGTAAAAGGCCATCCATGGCCTTTTTCCTCAGCTCTATACCTTTACTCCTCTAGATCTCTATCTCTAATCTCCTATGTCATCACCGAACGCCTGAAGGTAGGTCATCATATCCTTGTCACCACGACCAGAGAGGATCACTACGATTCGGTCACTGGGGGCAAAATTGAGTTGATTCATGGCAGCGATCGCATGAGCCGTCTCCAAAGCAGGGATAATCCCCTCGGTTCGAGCGAGTAGCTTAGCGGCTGCGAGCGCCTCTGTGTCAGTTACACTTAAGTATCGTACTCTACCTGTCTGCCACAGATGCGCGTGTTGCGGCCCAATCCCAGGATAGTCGAGACCCGCAGAGATCGAGTGGGCCTCCTCAACCTGACCATCAACGGTTTGCATAAAAACCGTGCGACTGCCGTGAAGGATCCCCGACTTGCCGAGCGCCATCGTCGCTGCTGATTTGCCACTCGTTAGCCCACAACCGGCAGCCTCAACTCCGATCAGAGCGATCTCACGGTGCTCTAGACAGTGATAGAACCCGCCCATAGCATTACTACCACCACCAACACAGGCGATAACGTGGGTCGGGTTGCGAGCATCTCGTGACTGGCACTGGTCGAGCAGCTCACGGCTGATAACCGACTGAAAGCGAGCTACCATATCTGGAAATGGGTGCGGGCCGACAACCGATCCGATAATATAGTGGGTATCGTGCGGATGTGCGATCCAATCACGCATCGCCTCATTTGTGGCATCCTTAAGCGTCTTACTTCCACTGGTCACCGGTCGCACCTCAGCACCCAAGAGTCGCATGCGGCCCACATTGAGCGCCTGTCTGGCGATATCTACCGCGCCCATATACACCACGCATGGCAGTCCCATCAGAGCACATACAGTAGCAGTTGCGACTCCGTGCTGACCGGCCCCTGTTTCAGCGATAATTCTTGTGCGACCGAGACGTTTGGCCAACAGAATCTGTCCGATAGTGTTGTTAATCTTGTGCGCTCCCGTGTGTAGAAGATCCTCGCGCTTTAAGAGCACCTCGGCTCCGTAGCGCTTTGAAAGTCGCGTGGCATGAAAAAGCGGCGTTGGACGCCCGGCAAAGTCAGCCAGCAAGGTTTGAAACTCCTGAATAAAGTCAGCGCTCTCTATAATCGAACGGTAACGCTCCTGCAGCTCCCGCACATTTGGATAGAGCATCTCAGGGACATAGGCCCCGCCAAAATCACCGAAGTATCCATCGTCTGATACAGCAAAACTCATAGTCTTATCCCCTCAATTACCCGTCGCACCGCGTGCTCGTCCTTTATACCAAAGCTAGTTTCAACCCTTGAATTAATATCGATTCCGATACACTGCGAGTGAGTGTCAACAAAACGCCGCACCTTGTCACAGCTATGTGCTCCGATTCCTCCAGCGATGAAAAACGGCACATTAGCGCTGTATCGATCAAGTAGTGACCAATCAAATTCCTCTCCACTACCCGGACGTGCACCGTCAAAGATAAATAGATCCGCACATTGCGGGAGCCGTTGAAGATCGTCGCTAACGGCATTAAGTGAAATTGCCTTGAATACGTAGCAACTAGGGATACGTCGCTTACAATCGGCGATATACTCACTAGTTTCTCCACCGTGAAGTTGAACTGCCGATAATCTGTAGCGCCTTACAGCATCTTCAACCTCTGCGATCTCAGCATCTCTAAATACTCCAACAGTTTTGATTGTCGCCGGAATAGTTTGAAACAGCTCGCTACGCACATCTGCTTCGATAAAACGTGGCGATTCTGGAACAAAGATGCACCCGATGTAATCCGGCATGCAGCGGGCGATCGTCGATACATTGAAACGATCGCGCATCCCACATACCTTTACAAGGATTCTTCGACCCATAGCTTAGGCCTCCCGTGCTTTGTGGCTTCCGTTCAGTTTAGAGAGCTCCTCAATCCGCTCGATAAAGCGTCGGCAGGCGCGGTGCGGCTGGGCCTCACGCATAAACGCCTCACCGATTAGAAACCCACGAAAACCGAGCCGCTTCAACTCTACCACCGTTTCAGGATCAGCTATGCCACTCTCTGCGATTGCTAGCACTTCACGAGGTATCGCTTGAATCAGAGAGCGACTACAATCTAGTGATACATTGAAGGTGTGGAGATCTCTATTATTAACTCCAACTAGGGAGATATCACTATTAAAATGCGTATCTAGCTCCTGGCGTGAATGAACCTCTAGCAGCACTTCAAGCCCAATAGAACGCGCACACCGTGCAAGGTTAGCACACTGCTCCGGAGAGAGCGCTGCCGCTATTAGCAAGATGACATCGGCTCCGATCGCTTTAGCTTCAAGTATCTGGTACTCATCAACTGTGAAATCTTTCCGCAAAATCGGGGCAAAGTTGCATCTGCGCGCTGCAATCAGATCGGCTGAACTACCTCCAAAGTGATCGCTATCAGTGAGTACCGATAACGCCGATGCTCCTGCCTGCATGTAACCGATTGAGAGATCCTCTACCGATATGTGCTGCCGAATCACACCTTTAGATGGGGAGCGACGTTTTATCTCTGCTATCACTCCGATCAGATCGCTACGACACAGGTATTTGACCAAAGAAACCGTCTCGCTGGCAAAGTACAGCTCACGCTCCAAGCGCTTTACTGGAACCAGCTCGCGTCGCTCGGCAACCTCTCGATATTTACCGGCGATAATTGACTCTAAAACAGTTGACATCTTACTACACCCCTCGACACCCTTTCAGTGCCATGTACGCTCTACCTGAATCGATCGATTCCTCAACGAGCGCCACATAACGCGCTAGAGGCTCTCTCGTTCCTTCAAAACACCACAAAGCTACAGCAGCGTTGGCGACCACCACCTTTCGTTGGATTGCTGTAGTACCTACCTCGCCAGAGCTACTGCGTAACACCCGCTCTATTACTTGAGCGCTCTCTCTGACTGTAGCTGGTGCTACAATCGCCGCTGCAACCTCTCTTGACGTTGGCTCTGATGAAGCAACTAACTCTGCCGCCTTAAGATCCCATGCTCCGCTGTCCGCTACTACTCTGGCTACTCCAGTTAGCGATATCTCATCATAGCCATCGAGCGCATGCACTACAGCAAACCTCTCACCACGCCTATGAAATAAATACGAGTAGAGTCGTTGCACCTCAAGGCTATAAACACCACTGTATCGATAGCATACCTGGACGGGATTAATTATAGGCCCTAGAGCATTAAACACTGTGCGGAAACCCAACTCCTTGCGAATCTGCGCAACTTCTTTGAAGGCTGGGTGAAAGAGTGGTGCATGGATAAAGCATACGTTATTTTTATCGAGCGAGCGCTTGAGCTGCTCTGATTCGGCACTCAGGGCGATTCCTAGCTCCTGAAGCACATTCGATGATCCACACGAGGATGACACCGCTACGTTACCGTGCTTAGCGACGCGATAACCGGCTCCTGCCAGTACAAATGCAACAGTTGTAGATATATTAAAGGTGCTCTTACCATCACCACCGGTTCCGCAAACATCTATGAGGTTATCTATTCCTAAATCAAGTGGCACGGCTAGCTCAAGCGCTGCAGCTGAGAACCCATCGAGTAGTTCAAGCGTCAGGCCACGCATCGTAATCGCTGTTAGAAGAGCCGCTATCTGCGCTGGTAGTAGCTCACCATTTACCAGTACACGCATCAGAGTTCGGCTCTCATCAACCGTAAGCTGGTGCCCTGCAACTATATCTTTAACTCCAACCACACTCATAAACCCGCTATATTTCTAATCATCGTTGCCCCAGATGGCGTTAAGATCGACTCTGGATGAAACTGCACCCCATATACGCGGTGATGCCTGTGTCTAAGGGCCATGATCTCTCCTGCTGCATCTACTGCTGTAATCTCCAGCTCTTTATCAGGAAATTGATCACGATCAACTACCCACGAGTGATAGCGACCGACATCAATAGTGTCGGGAAGTCCTTGCAATATGAGGTCATCGTGCACGATGCGAGTTATCGGCGTCGCTTTGCCATGAATCGGCGCTGCTATATTCCTGAGTTTAGCACCGTAGACCTCACCGATGCACTGATGACCGAGACATACTCCCACTATTGTCTTAGTTGAACCGTACTCTTTGACGATCTCTGGCATCATACCAGCTTCACTCGGAATCCCCGGACCCGGAGAGAGCACGATAGAAGAGAACTTCGCTACCTCATCAAGAGTTATCTGATCGTTTCTTTTGACAGTTACTGAGACATCACCACAGGCCCGCAACATGTGTACCAGGTTATAGGTAAATGAGTCGTAGTTGTCGATTAACAAGATCTCCATAGCGACCTCCGCGTCCTTATTGTGTTTAGCCTCTATTGATTTTGAGCTTCATCATAAAAATGGCATTTAAGAAGAATCAAAAATGATGCAGGTAGCTAATCCGTATTTTTCACGAAGCTCGCTACGCTCGCCGTGAAAAATGCTCGAAAAAACGCCATACATGGCCTTTTTCCTAAGCGCCTACTGTTTGTGTGGGACCCATAGTGCCCACTCAAACTGTAGGCTCCAAATTCCTCCGCTGCGCTTCGAAATTTGCAAGTGCTTCCTTGCACTTGCTCGCCCTAATCTTGCACTTTCGCGCAATATTCGGGCTAAAAGCACGAAGTATTTTGAGCTTTTCGGAGGCGCAACCCTGGCACCGTCAGGGTGAGCACCGAAAATTCAAAAGACAAAGTGATTTTAGTCAGATGCGCCATTTTCAGACCCTCAACTACCCTTCTTTATTTCATTAGTTTGCGCCCTAGTGATAGCCGCTCGCAACGCTCCTAGCTTTGTGTGCGCCTCAGCGAGTTCCGATTCAGGGATTGAATCGTTCACCACCCCCATTCCAGCTTGGTACACCAACGTATTGTGCATACTCAAAAGTGAACGAATAAGGATACCGAGAACCACATCACCATTAAAGCCTATAAAACCGATACAACCTCCATAGAAGCCCCGTCTGTGCGGTTCGTTACGATCAAGAATCTGTAGCGCTCTGTGTTTTGGTGCCCCCGATAGTGTACCTACCGGAAAGGTATCGCAGACAACTTGCAGCACTGAGCCTAGCGATCGATCCGGAAGAGTTCCCACCACCTTTGATACCAGGTGAATTAGATGCGAGTAGAAATGTGTTTCACGGTATGCAGCAACATGAACACCCTCACAGTGACGACTTAAGTCGTTACGAGCCAGATCAACCAACATACAGTGCTCGGCATTCTCCTTGGGATCCTCGAGGAGTTTGGCTGCTTTGGCTCGATCGGCCTCATCATCTCCTGTTCGAGCGTAAGTTCCGGCTATAGGAAATATTCCGGCCTGGCCATCGACTATTGAGATCTGAGCCTCGGGGGATGAACCCAGCAGTCGATATCCACCGTAGTCGCAGTAAAAGAGATAGGGGGATGGATTAATCGTTCGCAAAGCCCGATAGACCTGAAAATCGTCTCCTACAAACCGTTGCAAATAGCGCCGCGACGGTACGATCTGAAATACATCACCACGCGCTATATGGCGCTTGCAGGTCTTAACCAGATCAAGAAACTCATCATCACTTTGAATCGACTCCTCGGCTCCCACCGTTTCAAATGGATAGGTTGCTGCATCACCCCTTAGTGCGGTGCGAATCAACTCATCTGTCTGATGCGCACTGCGCTGCTCATGATCAGGATGGTGTTCAAGTACATAAGCTGTGCCCTTAAAGGGATTACAAGCGATGACGTAACGAAAGAGTGTAAAGTATAGATCTGGAATCTCAAACCGATCTGAGCTTGGGCTCTCAAAGGTAATCTGCTCTACATACGGAATAGCCGACCAAGCTATGTGCCCAAAAACTCCTGGAGTGACTCCTTTAGGCAGGGGAGCTTTAGGATCGCAAACGGTGATACCCTCCATAAATCTTGCTAGTGCTTGCGATAGTCCGGTAGCCGGTTCTACTCGGAACGGTTCACACTCACTCATACCGTATTTAATACTACACAGTCCGTCGCTCACTACACACTCTGCCAGGGGATCACAACAGATAAATGAACGACAATCACCGGCTCCGTGATAATCGGACGACTCAAACAGGAATACACGCGAGAAGCGATCGCGCAATCGCAGGTAGACAGCCGCTGGAGCGGTCAAATCAAGTGCTATAGTTGAACACGATGGTGTGATATGCATAACCGCTATCCGTAGCTACTGATAAGTTTGCAAACTTAGCTTTATGTTTGGAAGGTAAAAACGAGCTGGTACAGAGAGAAGAGGAATAAGGGCTTACGCCCACCAGATATATGGGGCAACAGAAATAGAGTAAGGGGCGATGCTGTTGCACGAATCCAACATCCGGTTAGGTTACAGTGGAAACAGGAAACGAGTCAATAAACCTAAAATCAGCAGTCACGGGTCTGAAAAGTTCAAGATACTTCGTGCTTTTTGGCACCTGCGCCATTTTGATCCTCCTTAACTGCCGTTTTTAGGATAAAAATTGGGGCTTTATCCTTGCTATAGTTATTTGCAAAAGTCCGTGCCAGTACAATTAGCAATGGTTTTGCCGTAAATGACAATAGGTACTTGTTTTGATTCGCGTCCGCGAATCGAAAGCGTTTTCCGGGAGCCGCTATATCGCTAAGGACTTTTGAAAAACGCTATTAAGCCCACATTTAAGCTGCGATACCACCCTTGGCCCCTGAAATGCCGTTGGTTATTAACACAGCTCTTTTACCCTGCTCCTGGGCGCAAGTCGTTATATAAACCTGTCGCCACTCGTTCCTAAGCACCGCTGCAAGTTCAGCTAGCACTAAATCTTGTTGCAGGTCTGCCGGCTTTAATCGATCTCCTAAATGCCCCCGACACCACAATTCAGGTATGATCAACTCATCTCTATGGATTCCTACCGTCCCGATGGCTCTCTGTAAAAAACTCTCTACGTGTTTGGGATATGTATCAGGCAACCAAAGATCGGCGATCCTAGCAAACTCTTCAACTATCGTTCCTTGCATCGATCGACTGTGTGGATAATCAGATAGGTCGATATCTAATTCCTCAAGAGCTGCAGTAGAGATCAATAGAATTCCGTTGCCGTGGCCATATAACTGCATAGCTGCACCGCGAGATATAGGGCTTTTTTTGTAATCTAACAAAAATTTCCGCCGTGCATTACATTGTGGCGATCTGTATTCAGCAAGGAGATCTTTAATCACTGCTGCCAATTCCTTCGCTTTAAATCGTAGGATCACATTGGCCCAGCCTGCAGTCTCGTTAGTGCGAATGATAAAGTGCGCCTGACGAGCAATATAATTATACATCTCGGTGCGCTCCATAGGGACGACCTCAACGCCACTCCAGTTTGGAAAGCCTGGAAAATTAAAGTTACGAAAGATCCCAGTCCAAGTGTGAAGCAGCTCCTCTGAATCTCCTAGAAAACCATCTCCTGGATTCTCTCTCATCTTGATAACTGGCGCTGCTGGAGAAGCGATCAACAAAAGCGCCGGAATAATATCGGAAAATGTGCCCCCAACCCGAATCTCAAAAGCTCCTGGAAGATCAAGTGCATCTCGTTTAACCGGATCCATGTAGGCGCAGAGCTGGTCTACTACTGCTATATTAACCTCCTCTGGGAGCTTTTCAGCCGGAGTATTAGCGAGCCACTCTAATACATCAATCGGAATAATCGCTCGCAGAGCCGCTAGTTTTTCAAGGCTTAGAATCTGAAGCATAAATAACCTCCGCATTATTTTCGTGCGCTGATTTCTAGTCCGCATCTTTCACGAAGCTCTCTGCGCTCGCCGTGGAAAATGGTCAGAAAGAGGCCATCCAGGGTCTCTTTCTTCAGCGCCTATAGTTTGTGTGGGACCCATAGTACCCACACAAACTGTAGGCTCCAAATTCCTCCGCTGCGCTTCGGAATTTGCAAGTGCGTCCTTGCACTTGCTCGCCCGAATCTTGCACTTTCGTGCAATATTCGAGCTAGAGCGCGCGACAGAATTTCGCCACGTTTCTCTCTCAATCGCTCTACATGGCAACTTTACCAGCATAGCCGGTCATCTCAAGATATCCCGTGACCGATTCATCACAAGACGCTACTGGCCCCTCCCAATATCGCACAGAGCCTACATCAGCACTACTTGAAGTTGGTGCATCACCTACCTCGCATCCGGCAAATCGCGCTTGCAAAACGGTATCAATCCCTTCCGAGGGAATCGAAACTCGCCACTCAATCGGATATTCAGCGCCGCTGGATGGGCTGCGCCACGTTCTAATCGGGGTAACACTAAAATCACCCTTTGACAGTGTCCGTACGCTTTGGTCTCGCCGGACGCCTCCCGATGCAAAGTCAACACTTCCAGCTGAGTTACGCAACTGAAAGAGCATGACGCTGCGACCATCCTTTAGCATTAATCCAAACCAGTCCCATCCAACCTGCGCCGAGCCAAGTGAATTAGTCATAAATTCGTGATCGATCCAGGCCAGCCCATGCAGTTCGCGATTGCTGCCACCTACCACCAACCTAGCTTGAAGCGAAACTCTTGGCAGCGAGTAATACATCGACGCGCAACCATCGCAGAGTGACTTTGCGCTGAACCCGTTCTTTCCCTGCAACCATACCTCGGGTAGGGCAGCTGTAAGGATCCGTAGCTCAAGAGCCTTAGATTCTGCTGCTGGCGGACGGTCTCTACCCTTATGGTTATCAAGCGGAGTGCCAGCTATAGAAAATCGCAATACTAGCTGTCCCCCGATCGGATCTACCGTCCAGTCTCCAGATCTAGCAGCGAGCGAATCGCTAGCAGTTTTAGCGAGCCCCAGGGCCCCACCACCTAGCCGAGATGAGAAATAGGTACGCTGCCCTGCTAAATCGATTAATGTAGCGTGTGCCAGATATTCACTTTGAATGGTATCGCCAGTGCGACTTGATCGACGAAAAAAGGTGAGCTGAAAACCGTACTCAGGAGTATGATGAAACGGTTGCTTACCCTGAGCGTATAGCTGCCCTGTGTAGTACCACCACTCTGTCTGATATAAAGGATGGCTGCCGTGGTCGCGCGGAAAATCCCAGAGGTAACCTGGATTGGCCCGAGCAAAATCATCGGCTTGCGCTGCCACTGACCATCCAACTGCCATGATGCAGAGCAAACAACCCCACATATTCGTATTGCAGTAGCGGCGCAGAAGAGCGCTAGCGGCTGTAAAAACACCTTTCATCCGCTGACTATAAACCTCTGTAAATAGTTTGCAACGGAGGTCTCTGGATCGTCACTGGATATGTCGATTGAACCTAAATTCGGCAGTTAAGGCGCATGAAAATGGTGCAGGTGGCTAAAAGCACCAAGGATTTTGAAATTTTCTTAAGGCTTGAACTCTGACACCGTGAGGGTGAGCACCGAAAATTTAAAAGACAAAGTGATTTTAGCCAGATGCGCCGTTTTCAGGCTCCTTGACTGCCGAATTTAGGTTAAAAAGAGCTTTAGGAGCGTATCAACCTAAAAAAGGCAGTTAAGGAGGATGAAAATGGCGCAGGTGCTCAAAAGCACGAAGGATTTTGA
>CAZZLV010000050.1:0-11687 GCA_964655155.1 uncultured Bdellovibrionales bacterium | reverse complement strand
ACCCTGACGGTGCCAGGGTTGCGCCTTAAGAAAAGTTCAAAATACTTGGTGCTTTAAGCCATCTGCATCATTTTCATCCGCCTTAACTGCCGAATTTAGGTTAAAGCTTCCGAAGGGTTCAAAATACTTTGTGCCTTAGCCATCTGCGCCGTTTTCGGGCCCGCAACTGCCGAATTCAGGCTAATTCGATAAAACCTGCGCGAGAGATTTTTTTTAAAAACCCCCCGCGCAGGGGATGATTACTGCTCCGGAGCCAGCCTAGCCTACTAAACTATGTGTATCGGCTCTTCAGTTGCACTAATAGTCTCGGGTGCATTGCACACAGCTCTATAGTGCGCCTTTAGCTGCTGACGCATCAGCAGTCTCGACCTATGAAGACGGCTTTTAACCGCCGGTACTGAGAGTTGCAGAACGTGACTGACAGCCTCATTTGATAACCCATCTATGTCGCGTAGAACAAAGATCGCTCGATAGTCCTCAGGTAACTGTTGCACCGCAGATTGAATTGCATCGCGTAGCTCGTGACGCGAGCTCATCGTATCGACATCAAACATCTCTGTTCGATTGCCTACCCAATTTTGTCGAGTATTTGGCTCAATATCTTCCAGTGAGACAGTACGACGGCGATTGCGAGCACGAATCTTCATAAAACTTGAATTCATCGTGACCCGGTACAGCCAACTTGAGAACTGTGCTTTGTGTTCAAAGCTCCCAAGTTTAGTGAAGACAGTTATGAATACATCTTGGAGGATCTCCTCTGCATCCTCCTGGCTGCGTGTAATCCTCATAGCCAAGTTGAGGACTTTTGACCCATATCTTTCAACTAGCTCCTCAAAGCAACTCTCTTCTCTCTCGATTACTCCCTTAACAAGCTCTGCGTCTGTTTTTCGTGTCGCCATGGTTCCCCTCCACAAAACGATACGTGATGAGGATCACACTGCCATAACAGAGAGGGTGAATTGTCACGCTTTTGTAAAAAGATCAGCTCGATTGGTCGCTTTTTGAATCGATGTATTGGGCCCGGGAGTCTGCAAAATAGCGTTTTGCTGCTCAAATAAGTCGCAGATTCAGGTATTTAGCTTAGCCTAATGAGATCCAGCCCCTAGAAGCTATATGAAACAGTACAGCCGAAGGCGCGGGGGTCTCCGCGTTGAACGTATAATTTATCCGGAAAGTCCGGGGGCTCGTTTCCGAAGTAGAAGCCTCGAACATCGTAGCGTTCGTTAAAAAGATTGCGGCTCCAGAAGAGTAGCTGCCAGCGTGCGTGGCGCCAACCTAGTGATGCGTTAAAGAGTGAATAAGGAGATGTGTGTTGATTCACTGAGTCGTTGATGTAGAAGGCATCTTTCCCGGTAACCTCAAACCGCGTGAATATTCCAGCTCCTAGTTCAGCCCGAGCTCCCGATGAGTATTGCCACGAAGGAGCGGTCGAAAAGGCGCGCCCATCAAGCTCCTCAGTTCCCGGTGGAGTTTGTGTATAGCGTGAGTCCATGACCGATCCGGAAGCAAAGAGCTCAAGCCAACGAGTTGCAGAGAAACTATTCATTAACTCTAAACCAACCGAATCACCTTCGGCAGCGCTGTCGGTAATAGAGGTAAATGATAGCGGGTCACCTGAGTTGTCTTGAACCGAAAATTTAAGCTGCTGATCTCGCCGGAGATTGTAAAAGAGCGCCAGATCGGATTTCAGGCGCTTTTCGAGGAACGCCCCTTTCGCGCCGAGCTCAAAGTTCCAGAGATATTCCGGATCGTACTGTCGTCGATCGTTGGGAACATCGGTACCTGAGTTAAATCCACCGCCTTTGTATCCTCTAGATACACTCAGGTAGCTACGAGTATTTTCAGTAATATCACGTTGTAGAGAAACCGAGCCACCGAGCATCGAATAGGTCGGAGAGAAGTCAGCATTCTTAGAGTCGTCATACAGAGAATTCCGTTGTTCAAAGCGTAATCCAGGTACAAGAGACGTACCGTCACCAAGCGGAACTTCTACCTGTCCAAATACTGCTCCAGTTCTGCGCAGATAGTCGCTTGTTAGGAAGTCGTATTTTTGCCCGTCAGAGAACTCGTAGATGTCAGTGTCCTCACTTAATCTTTGAGCGAATAGCCCAGTTAGCCAGCGCCAGGACTCGCCGTGTGTATATGAGTCTGCATCCGCAGAGTGAAGCCGCAGCTCCTGACCGATTGTCTTGCGAATGCGGTCTGAATCCGAAAAATAGTCGTACGGATCGTATGGAGCCCAAAAGGGGTTATTGCCCCAGTCTCCATCAAAACTATAATCTATCGAAGTTCGCGCAATCGATGAGATCGACTCCAGCACTACATCATCTGAAATCTTTGCTGTAACTTTAAAAGATCCTGCACGCGCCGAGGTCGCATCCTGACCAGGGTGATCCGTTCTCGTGGTGAATGAATTGTCGATGGTAAAGACATCGTAGCCGTTGTTGAGCTCTACCCCCATAAGCGCCAGATCAAAGGTAAGATCTGATGATTGCTCATATCTTACTTTCAGCCTAGCCACGGATTCGTCACGCTTATTTGTATCGTCACGATTCACGAAGACGTTATCTCTAAAGCCATTAGCTTGCGAGTTAAATGCAGAAAACCTCAGTTGTAGCTTGTCGTTTGTCCCTGGAACAGCGCCGCCTACTGCTAATGCGCCTGACAGTAACTGATCGTTTCCAGCCATAACTTGGGCACGACCGGTCGAGTATCGCGTTGGGTCGTGAGAGCGAAAATTGAGAGCGCCCGCTAGGGCGCTTGAGCCGAAGCGAACACCTTGAGGCCCCCTTAGAACTTCAACTTGATCTATATCAAACATCGGAACAACGATGCCTAGGCCGCTAAAATCAATATCATCGATAATTGTGGCAACAGATGGATTAGGCGCGCCTTCGTATTGAGAGCGCTCTCCTATACCGCGGATCGACAGGAACCGAGGACGAGATGTTCCTCCAGACCACATCACATTCGGCAGTGCCTCGATCTCATCCTGAAAAGAGACCTCACCTTTCTCTTGTAGCCGCTGTTCAGTGACCACTGTACTGCTCTGTGGAACCTCTTGTAGTGGAGCAGCGAATGGAGCACCGTAAATGAAGAGCTCCGTAGGGGTTTCGCTCGATGACGTGGGTGTGAAGGTCGGGCTTCCTGCGGGCTCTCCGTAGCCTAAGTTAATCAGGATGCACAGATTGATCAGGGTGCACAATGCCACCCTCACCAGTGCCACCCTGAGCGGTGTCGCTCTAACATAGAGCGCCATAAAATAGCCAAAGGCTAAAGCTTTGTGTGACATATATATTCCTCTCCCTCCGCCGGTATTATCCGTCTCAGGTTCTAAGGGTTTTGCTCTAAAGAGCTTCTCAGGCTTGAATTTAAGCCACCCCTGGGTTGCTGTTGAAGGCTCAGAGGATAGTACGTGAAATAAATAAATGCAAGAGGGAGGTGATGCAGGACCATTTTTGGATTGTAATAGGTGCGAGCTTGGTGCAGGAGAGAGGCGAGTAGATCACTATAGTGATATGCAAAGGTCTATATGAACCTAACTTCGGCAGTTGCGCCATTTTCAGACCCGCTACTGCTGAATTTAGGTTCAATGCTTCTGCCATTTATTGAGTGTCAATCGCTATTTATCTCCACCCCACCCGCGCTACGGTTTGGAGCCCCTTAAAGGGGAGTCTAATTCTAAAATCTCCCGAGCTATGCGCTCAGCTTCCAGTCGGATTTCACGTACGGCTGTTATCTCCCAAGCGATATAACGGCTCTTGAAAAACGCTATAATCTTCCAGTTGGCCGTCTTTTTGGTATCCAAGTGAAAGATAAGTAATATGAGCCAACGTTACAGTTGCTGCATTTGCTGAGTAGTTACAAGTAGGTTTATATCAAGTTGCATGACAGCAGCCCAATCTCGTGCCAGACTGCTACCTAGAATGTTCTGCACTCTAAACAAGGTGCAAAGTAATAGAGGTGGGTGCTATGTCGAGAAAAGTCTTGTGTGCTAAGTTTAAAAAAGAGTTGCCTGGCCTTGAAAAGCCTCCTTTTGCGGGTGCTATTGGTCAAATGATCTTCGATCGTGTCTCAGCTGATGCGTGGGAGCAGTGGAATAAGGATATGCAGATCAAGGTTCTAAACGAATATCGACTTAATATGGCCGATCCGCGCGACTATAAGGTGCTAGTTGATCAGATGATGCGCTTTTTAGGGCTGGAAGATGGAAGTGTTGCCGAGGTAGAGAACGCTGACCGTGGTCGCAACCAGTCATGAAGCTCGCCATCGTTGGAGTTGGAAACTTAGGGGGAGCGTTAGCTGAGGCCTTGTTCTCAGCTGGTTTCTGTCGCGACGATATGACCTTAGTAGCGCGTCGGGGTAACTCAGCCGAGCGGTGCACAAGATTTGGCTTGCCAGCCAGCGGCTTTGAATCGCTGCGCGATCAAGACGTGGTTGTAATGACGGTAAAGCCCCAGGATACTGCTGCTGTGTGCACGCAGCTGAAGCCAGTAATCTCGAAAGGAGTAGTTATTTTGTCGATGATGGCCGGGGTGCCATGCTCCGTAGTTCGCGAGCATACTGGCCACTCAGCAGTTGCTCGTGCCATGCCGAACCTCGGTGCAATCGTCAGACAGAGCGCCACGGCTTACTATCTCGACATAGAGTGTTCTCCGGAACAGGTATTACACGTCGAGCGAGTAGTGGGTTCAATCGGATTGGCATATCGCGTTGAGCACGAGGATCTACTTAATCTGGCCACTGCTGTTGCAGGTTCAGGGCCTGCATATTTGTGTTGGCTCGGAGAACAGATGGAACAAGTCGCCATTTCTGAAGGGCTCTCAACTAATGATGCGCACGCCCTAGTTTTGCAGACATTTAAAGGGGCAGTGGCGTACCTAGAGCACAGTGGAGAAAAATTCGCCGAGTTGCGGGCTCGAGTGACATCGCCCAACGGCACAACAGCAGCTGCTCTCAATGTGCTTAGTGAATCATTCTCGCATGAGCATGTGCGTGCAGCATTTCGCGCTGCGCTTGAGCGTTCGCGTGCTCTGGGGTTGCTGGCTGCTGGTCAGCCTAAAGGTTCATAGCCGCCAAAAAATAAAGCACAAGGAAACCGCACTTTTTATCTTAATTTCGGCGGCTGTGGGTCTGAGAAAAAAGCATCTCCCCAAAATCACTTGGTCTTGTGAATTTTGGGTGCTAATCCGACGGTGTCAGTGTTAGAGCTTCCGAAAAAGTTCAAAAATACTTCGTGCTTTTAGCCATCTATACCATTTCCATCCGCCTTAACTGCCGAATTTTGGATTATAAAAAACAACGCACAAACTTTCTCCTCAAGGAATTATTAATCCGCTCCGAAGAGGTATATAGGCGGCAGGAAAAATCGCTGTTGTGGAACCACGTAATTATTTTTTCAGGAAGCAGCTCCCGTATGTATGGTAAAAACGCTCACAACACCTATCAAACAGTACACATTACTACTACTGATCGTGGGCGTCTCCTGCTGATGATGTATGAGGGGGCAATCAAATTCCTCAAGCAGTCGCGTGTCGGATTAGAAGAGAAGGATATCGCTAAATTCTGTCGTTTTCTTGGGAAATCTCAAGCGATAATCGCCGAGTTGATGAACACCCTCGACTTTGAAAAAGGCGGAACAATCGCGCACGACCTGGAGAGAATTTACGACTTTATGCTGTTTTACTTGAGTGAGGCGAACCTCTATCGTGATGGGGAGCGTGTGGCCAAGGTCATTAATCTTCTTGATGTCATTTACTCTGCGTTCAAGGAGGTCATAGAGAGTGGCAAGCACCTAGCACCGGCGTCCGCGGAAGAGCAGTCTGCCAGAATGGGCGAGGCTCTTAAACGAATTCCGATCAGCTTGTAGCCAATCGAGCTAATCCGTATTTTTCACGAAGCTCTTTGCGCTCGCCGTGAAAAATGGCTCCAAATTCCTCCGCTGCGCTTCGGAATTTGGAAGTGCTTCCTTGCACTTGCTCGCCCGAATCTTGTAATTTCGCGCAATATTCTAGCGTAACTGCTCAGCGGTTTTTTAAGTCGTTATTCATGATTCTCCCGTAGAAACTGCCATTTGGTTGTTTTTTCTTTCTTGTCATCCCCTGATCGGGGATGGCTTATTTCTGCTGAGCAGTTAATGTTTCCACCCCGCTTTGCTCCGCAAAGCCGCCCCTTAATAGGGGCTAAGGTTACAGTTACTGCATTTGCTGAGTAGTTACATTCTAGCTAAGCGACTGAATTTTCTCATATCTTACGATACCAGGGTCGTTTGCAGCCATCTTTTTACCAGAGTTTGATGCCTTTTGTGCGGCTTTCTGGCACCCAGCCGCATCTCTAACTCTATATCCCCATGGTTCGGCCTCTGCGGCTGTAGGGAGTGGTCTGCGCGCGTAGCTACACGCAGACAGTCTGTCTGGTAACTGTAGGATTTCTGATGAAGCCCCTCTCGAAAATATCGCTCATTATGCGCGAGGACTGGGATCGTCGCGTACAGCACGATTATCGCTTTTGGATCGCCAACGAGATATCACCTAATTCCCTTCTGTGGGAAGAGGGAGAGCGAGACTTTGCGCAGATGGTGGCTGGTGTGCCTGTTAGTTCGCAGATGACTGCTTTAGAGATCGGCTGTGGTGTAGGTCGAATGTTGCCAGCGGCATCTCGAATTTTTGGCTCAGTGATCGGAGTTGATGTTTCACCACGAGCGATAGACAAGGGGCGCGAGTTACATCGGGCAGCGTCATTTGGAGATGGAGCCGTTTCTCTAACTGCGACTAGTGGTACTGACCTCGGCGATATCGAATCTGAATCTGTTGACTTTGTCTGGAGCTTTGCCGCATTGCCGCATATGCCAACTAGGGTGTTTGCGTCTTATCTTTGTGAGATTCGTCGTGTCTTACGTAGTGGTGGATGCGCCCGGCTCCAGGTATTTGTTGGTTTGCAGGAGAGTCCGGCTGAGAGTGATACATTACGAGTGCGAGCCTACAACGAGGGTGCTCTTAAAGCAGCCGCAATCAAGGCTGGATTAAGACTGACAGGTCTGAGTCGTGTTGCTATGCCACTTCAAGAGTTGCTCGAAGAGCTATACCTGCAACCTGTCGTTATTACGGTTGAACCGGGAGATGTAATGGCTGGGAGCTTTGAAGAGGTTGCCTCAGCATTACTCCCAGATAGCCCTGAAGTTGATGATAAAGATGCTTCATGCACAGATTTCGAGGCATGGATCGCTTTACATTATGCCGATCGGCTCTATCAGGATGGAGATTTTGATCGTGCACGCGCAGCGCTGGAGTATGTCACTCAGTACTGCAAAACTACGGAACTAGATGTGCGGGATGTGCTTGAGCGTCTCTCGAAGGTTACTGCAACTCAGCAATTGGTAGACGATAGTACAGCATTAGCTAGTGACGGAGATATCTTTAAAGCGAATGTGGCTGTGATTCAGCGACGCTTTCCAGAGGTCTTTCAGAAGATGCGAGCAGGTAGCGTTGCTGCTGAGCCGTCGATAGAGGCCAAAGCAACGGTTGATGGCCCAGTACTCTGGTCTGGCTCGACCTGCCTAGATCACCCGGAAAAACCGGTCATGGCAGGGCACGCGTGGGCGAAGCGCACTCTGAATGACACTCGCTATGCGCAGAGTTCTCAGCTTGTAGTGGTCGGCTTTGGCTGCGGCTACCATCTTGAAAGCCTAATGGAGCTTAGAACACAAGCAGTAGCGTGTATTGAGACTAGTATTGCATCGCTTAGAAGAGCGCTAGAGGTGCGTGATTTGCGCGGCGTTCTAGAGAAGATCTCGTTCCTTGCTATCGCTGAATCGGATGTTTCAGCCGATCTTGATTCAGGAGCAGAGATCGTTGTGCGACCACAATCAATAGCGCTATCTGGTGATAGTGTGACCGCGGTAACTAAAGGGTTTAATAGACAGCGTGGACGAGCATCGCTGCACCCGAGAATCGCCGTACTTGGCCCTCTGCAGGGAGGCACTTTGCCCATTTTGCACTACACGACAAGGGCGCTACAGCGCCTTGGACAGCGAGTTCGGTGTATCGATGTCAGCAGCTTTAACGCTGGGTGTGAAATGATCGGCTCGTTGATGCAGGATGATATTCGGCAGAACATCTGTAGGCAGACGTATGTTGAAATGATCTCCTCGATTCTTTTGGAAACTTTCACCGAGAAGCCTATTGATATCCTGATTTGCATGGCGCAGGCACCGATCTCTGCTAGAGCACTTTCTGAACTTCGGCGCAAAGGAGTGATTACAGTGTTGTGGTTTGTCGAAGACTACTTGCGTTTTACCTACTGGCAAGAATTCGCAAAGTATTACGATTACGTATTCACAATACAGAAAGGGGAGTGCATCGATGCAATTCGTAACGCAGGAGCGACTCATGTCCACTATATGCCGACTGGGTGTGATCCAGCGATTCATGCCCCTTTAAAACTCACAGTGGAGGATCGCGCCCGTTGGGGATCTCCAATATCGTTTGTTGGAGCGGGTTACTACAATCGACGCCAGACATTCGCAGGATGTGCTCATCTACCTTTTAAGATATGGGGAACTGAGTGGCCAGCTATGAAGCCATTCGATCGCTTAGTGCAGGAATCTGGACGGCGACTGACCCCAGAGGAGTATATCAAGATCTTCAATAGCACGGAGATCAACTTGAACCTACACTCAAGTAATGAGCGGGACGGCATAGATCCCACCGGAGACTTCGTCAATCCCCGAACATTCGAGTTGGCGTCGTGCGGGGCATTTCAGCTAGTAGACCAACGATCGCTTCTTGTCGAGTGTTTTGAGCCAGGAAAAGAGATCGTTACTTTTTCATCGGTATCAGATTTAAAGGATAAGATCGCTTACTACCTTGAGCATCCTGAGGAGCGACAGAGCATAGCAAGGCTTGGCCGCGAGCGTGTCCTCCGTGACCACACCTATGAAAAACGGCTCGATGAGATGCTGGCTACTATTTACGCGAGCTCGTACCAAAGGTTGCTGCAGCGAGAACAGGAAAGCCCCTGGGCAGAGATGATTCACAGGGCAAGCTTTGACCCTGAACTGAAAAATCGTTGCGAGCGTGCGAACGCGCGAGGAGAGGAGCCGATCCTTGATGGCTTAATTGCCGACATTACTACGGGTGAGGGACAACTCACTGATGCCGAGCAAAAACTGCTCTTTTTATTTCATGTTAGAAAGCAAATCATCCGGATGCAGCATGAAGGTGTAGGAGTGAGAAATTAAGCAATGAAAAAGCGACACCCCCACAAAAATAAAGTGCTTTTGGTGAATATTACCCGACTTGGAGATATGCTTCAGGCAACGCCAACGATTGCGGGTATCAAAAGAGAAAACCCAGACTGCCACACCACTGTGCTGGTGGAGAAGCAGTTTTCGGATATATGTCATATCCTGCCGCATATAGACGAAGTAGTAAGTATTGATCTTAGCTTTACGTGTCGTTCTTTGGCAGCTGAGCAGGTCGGTATCATCGATGCCTATCAGTACGTTTCTGAATTAGTTGACAAGTTGCGTGATCAAAATTTTGATTACTGTCTGAACATGTCTTCCTCGGCCTATACGGCGCTACTGCTGCGGCTTTTGCGAGTGCCTCGCACGGGAGGATGGACGGCTGATGAGGAGGGATACAGAGTAATCGAATCTGAATGGGCCAGACTCTTTGCTACCTCTGTCCACTATCAAAATCGACAGTATAACTCGCTCAATTTGGTAGATATGTTTCGCTGCTCGGCTGATGTAGAAGATCATCCCGAGAAGCTTTTAGTAAATATTGAGCCTAATGCTCAGCGCTATGTTGAGGATATGATTCGTAATGCAGGTTTTACCAATACCGGGCCGATCATCGCAGTACAAGCCGGAGCAAGTCAGGCCAAGCGTCAGTGGTCGCCCGCGCTTTTTGTTGAGATGGTAAGGATCCTCGACAAAGAGTATAATGCACGGATCATTCTAACTGGCGCTCCGAAAGAGATCTCTATTGTTCAGCCGATCCTTGATGGTTGTCAGTCTCAGAATGTCTTTTCGGCAGTTGGTAAGACTTCAATCCCACAACTTGCGGCGCTACTTAAGGAGTGCAGGGTGCTCGTAACAGGGGACACGGGGCCGATGCATATCTCGGTAGCGGCGGGTACGCCGGTAGTAGCGATGTTCTTGGCCTCAGCGTACGGCTTTGAAACGGGCCCCTATAGCGCTGGTAATATAGTTTTGCAGCCGGTAATCGGATGTGGTCCGTGTAATCCTAATAAATCGTGCACTCGCCCGGACTGTCATGAAACAATATCACCGCGACTCATGGCGGATCTGGCGATAGCACGGTGCGTTGGCGAAGTAACTCAGCTATCGCGAGAGCAGGCAGATCCGCGACATGTGATGGTATACCGCACAGTTTTTGATCAATACGGGTTCTGTGACATGCAGCCTATAAATGCGCCAGGAGGTGATGCATTTACTCGATACAGAAACGCCTATCGCAAGTTGTGGCTTAATGATCTCGGTGGTTTCGAAGTAGAACCTAGTGTGGTGCGAGCAAAGAAGCAGTCGATGCTCGGTGTTATCGATCCTGGGGTCGAGGGTCTCCAGGAGATAGCTAGCTGTGCGCAGAAAGGACGGCAGTTAATGGAGCATCTTAGGCAGCTTATTGTGGATGTGCGGGCCCCAGGCGCGGCTTTACAGAGAGTTAACGGCGAGATAGCTAATTTAGATCGAACAATAGAGGAGCTTGGATTCCACTACGGCCCAATAGGCGCTCTGGCAAAGATGTTTTTGTTTGCCAAGGAGAATTTAACAGGATCCGATCCTCTCTCTCTCGCATCTCAAATGGATAGGATATACGGCGATCTCGATAGGCGCTGTCAGAAGTTCAACGATTTTTACCTAGAGAGTTAGACGAAAGCAGGAAGTATGCGATTGAGGGGCGGGCGGCCAATAGTTTTGTAGGTGGTTGGCAATCAGTTGCATAGGATCGATTTGGGGAAGGGTGCTTTGCGAGGATTACTATGAAGAAAGTCACTATTAACGGCAGATACGTAGATTTGTGTTTGACGAATATGGCTCAGTTTACAGACCTTCTTGAGCTGATTAAAGCCCAGATCGATCCAGAGCATATGATCACAGCGATTGCCATTGATGGCCGTGATCCAACAGATGAAGAGTGGAATGGAACGGTAGCGCAGCTCCAGGGAGAGGTTCTTGAGATCCTTACAGGCCACCCAGATACATATGTTAGTGATAAGCTCCAGGATGCTTCGCGTGTCGTTCGTTCGTGCTTTTTTGAGTTTAGAGATGCACGTAAAGGCTTTCAGGATGGTGATACGATCTCGGGCAACAAGCGGCTGAAAGTAGCCGTTGAGACCTTGAGGGCATTTTTTGACTGGTACGGCACACTAACGCAGTTAGTGTCAGAGACAAAGCGCGGAAAACTTGATATTTCGCCCCAGGTGACCGAGATCTCAGAGACATGTAAGAAGATCTGCCAACAGCAGCTCTATCAGTCTTGGTGGGCTCTTGGAGAGAGCTTGGAAAAGGAGTTAGAGCCTAAGCTAGATAAGCTTGAGGATGCATGTCGCAGAGCAGCTCGTGACATTCAGGTTGCGGCGCCGCAATAATCAACCTCTAATATATAGTGGCTCATCGCGGAATCGAGTGGGTGCCGATGGCTGCTGATGGGTCATAACCC